>CAMLNE010000247.1 GCA_946481265.1 uncultured Panacagrimonas sp.
ACCGCTGCTTCCTGTTCGACGAGAAGGGCGCGTTCATCGAGGGCTACTACATCGTCGGCCTGCTGGCCGAGGCGCTGCTCCAGCTGCACCGGGCCGCCGCTGGCGAGGAGCGCCCGCGCGTGATCCACGATCCGCGCCTGATCTGGAACACCATCGATGTCGTGCTCAAGGCCGGCGGCCAGCCGGTGCAGTCCAAGACGGGGCACGCCTTCATCAAGGAGCGCATGCGCAGCGAGAACGCGATCTACGGTGGCGAGATGAGCGCACACCATTACTTCCGCGGCTTCGCCTACTGCGACAACGGCATGCTGCCCTGGCTGCTGGTGGCGGCGATGATCTCGCGCAGCGGCCGGCCGCTGTCCGAGCTGGTGCGCGAGCGCATGGCGCAGTACCCCGTCAGCGGCGAGATCAATCGCGGCGTGCCGAACGTGGCGGCCACGCTTGCACGCATCGAGGCGGCCTACGCCGCCCGGGCGCTGGCCCGCGACGACACCGACGGCCTGAGCCTGGACTTCGGTGACTGGCGCTTCAACCTGCGCGGATCCAACACCGAGCCGCTGCTGCGGCTGAATGTCGAGTCGCGCGGCGATGCGCGCCTGATGAACCTGAAGACCGCCGAGATTCTCGCCGCGGTCGACGCCGAGGTTTGAGGCCGCGTCGCGCGAAACCGCAGGCGGCGGGTCGCGGACCGTGCACGGCACGCAGCGCATGGGCGCCGTCGCGCCGACACGCGGCGTGCCGGCCTTTGCGCTGGCCGCGATGCGCTACAGCGTCGGCGGGATCGCGATGTTCTCGCGGCGCAGGCGCCGCGCGGCATGCCGGCCCTTGCGTGACAGCAGCATCGCGGGAACCAGCAGGACCAGGCCCAGCCAGGGCAGGTAGCGCGGATCCATCATCGTCCACGCCGCACCGCCGAGCAGGGTGCCGCTGGACTGGCCCAGGTAGAACGCCGAGGAATTGAGTGCGATCGAGGCGCTCGACAGCGCCGGCGCGATCGCCGCCAGGCGCGCCTGCTGCAGCCCGCTGAAGCCGGCCGCGCCGACCGCCCAGATCATCTGCAGGATGAACAGCGCGAGCACCGAGTGCGCCAGCAGGGGCCAGACCGCGAACACCAGCAGCGGCAGCAGGCCCCAGATACGCACCATCTTCTCCAGGCCCAGGCGATCGAGCAGCACGACCGCGAGCAGGTTGCTCAGCACTGCCGCCACCCCGTGGGCGAGCAGCAGGCTCGACAGCAGGCCGGGGTCGTCCGGCTGCACGGTCGCGACCAGCGGCGCGATGTAGCTGAAGACGCAGTGGGTGCCGGCGGCGAAGATCGCGCTGGTGGCGATCAGCAGCGACAGGGCCGGGGTGCGCAGCACGGTCAGCCAGCTATGCAGGTTGATCGGCGGTACGTGCATCGTCGGCAGCAGACGCCACAGCAGGAAGGCGACCACCAGGCTGGCCAGGCCCAGCGCACCCATCGCGGCACGCCAGCCCGCGGCCTGGCCGATCCACACGCCCAGCGGCACGCCCAGCACCGAGGCCAGCGCCCACCCGACCATGATCGCGGACGTCGCCTGGGTACGCCGCGCGGGTGTCACCAGCAGGCCGAGCACGGCGGAGGCCTGCGGCGTGAACACCGCCGAACTGACCGCGGCGAGCAGGCGTGTGGCCAGCAGCTGCTCGTAGGTCTGCGCGAACCAGGCCAGGCCGTTGGCCAGTGCGCAGACCAGCAGCATGGCGGTGAGCAGGACGCGGCGGTCGATGCGCGCGCTGAGCGTGGCGAACAGCGGCGAGGCGATCACGCTGGTGATCGCGAACGCCGCGATCAGGAAACCGGCCTTGGCGATCGACACATCGAAGGCGGTCGCCAGCTCGTTGAGCAGGCCGCCGACGATGTACATGCTGGTGCCGACCATGAAGTTGCCCGCGCAGAGCACCCCGATGCGGGCGTCCTTGAAGAGGGGGGGCAGGGTCATGGGCGCGATTGTCGCCGCAGGCGGTCGCCGCGACGAGACCGGAAGTGCGTCCAGCAGGCGTCGCGACGCTTGCCGAACGGGGCGGCAGGCGAGGGACAATCGCGTCCCGGCCCTCGAATCCGCCCGCATGTCGAATCTTTCGTCACCCGAAACCGTGCTGCCCGTCGACGCCCTGGACGCCACGGCCCTGCCGGGCCTGTTCGCGCCGCTCGGACTGCAGGTCACGCGGGTGGCCGAGGGTGCCGACATTCCCGGCTCCTACTGGGGCGCGCCGGAGGCGGGGCTGATCGAGGACCGGCTGTACCTGCGCGCGGACACGCCGGTGCACTCCGCCCTGCACGAGGGCTCGCATTTCCTGTGCATGGACGCGCGTCGTCGCGCGACGCTGCATACCGATGCCGGCGGCGCGGACGTCGAGGAGCACGCGGTCTGCTACCTGCAATGCCTGCTCGCCGATCGGCTGCCCGGCTATTCGCGTGAACGCTGCTTCACCGACATGGATGCCTGGGGCTACAGCTTCATCCTGGGTTCGGCGCAGGCCTGGTTCGAGCGCGACAGCGAGGACGCGCAGGCCTGGCTGCGCGAGCGCGGCCTGCTCGCACCCGCAGACGCCGGCTGAGGCGCGGCGCCGGCAGCGCGCTGTGCTCCTTCCGAAGGTCCCGTGCAGAGGCGCCGTTCCGGTCGACGCGAGCCCCATCGCGACCCGGCCTGCTGCGGCCCGCGATGCCGTGCGGCAACCGAATCGACACAGTGGCCGGGCTACACTTCGCGGATGTCGCGCCGCCTGCTGACTCCCTGGGTACTGATCGCCAGCCTGCTGTTCGGGCTGTGGACGGCGGCCGGGCATGACGCAGGCCACGTGCGCGCCACCGCGCATCCCGAGGTCTGCGCGGTCTGCGCCTTCGCCGGCGGGATCGGCGCGGGCCTGGCCAGCGTGCTCGTCGCGCTGGTGCTGGCCGCGCTGGGCAGCGTCGTCGCCATGCCGGCGACACCCGCACCGCGCCTCGCGCGTTGCGCCCCGGTCCGCGTCCGCGGTCCCCCGATCGTCCTCGCCTGAGCCGCGCTGTCCTGCCTCGCGCAGGCAGCAGGCCCACCGCCGTGCCGAACCTGTGCGCGCCGCATTGCCGCGCGCCGCCTTTCGCTTGCGAGGACTCCTTCAATGCCTGTTTTCTTCCGGCGCGCCGCCTTCGCGGCTGCGCTGCTGTCCCTGTTTCCCAATGCCGTCGTCGCCGCACCCGAGCCGCCGCCGGCGGTGGACCCGGCCGAGGTCGAGATCATCGTCATCACCTCGGATCCCTTTGCGCGCACCGCCGACCAGCTGGTCCAGCCCAGCGAGATCCTCGCCGGTGAGGAACTGGAGCGACGCCGCGGCGCCACGCTCGGCGAGACCCTGGAGCACGAGCTGGGGGTCTCCTCCACCGACTTCGGGCGCGGCGCCGGACGCCCGGTGATCCGCGGCCAGTCGGGGCCGCGCGTGCTGATGCTCGAGAACGGCATCGGCTCGATGGACGCCTCGGATGTCAGCGCCGACCACGACGTGGGCATCGACCCGGCGCACGCCGAGCAGATCGAGATCCTCAAGGGGCCGGCCACCCTGCTGTACGGCAGCAATGCCTCGGCCGGCGTGGTCAACGTGGTCGACGGTCGCCTTCCCGGCGCGGTCAGCGACGGGCTCACCTCGCAGCTGCGCGGCAGCCTGGGCAGTAATGCCGACGAGCGCAGCGCCGCGGCGAAGATCGGCTTCGGCTTCGGCGGCATCCAGCTGCGCGCCGATGCCGCCTGGCTCGACGCGGACGACTACGACATCCACGGCGACAGCGCGGTCGACGGCAGTGGCCGGCACGGGCGCCTGTCCAACAGCGCGGTGGAGAAGAAGTCGGGCTCGCTTTCGGCGGCACGCATCGGCGAACGCGGTTCGATCGCGGCGAGCTGGGGCCGCTATCGCACCACCTACGGCCTGCCCATCGAGGACAGCGCCTTCATCGACCTGGAACAGGACCGCGTCGACCTCGAGGCCCGCCTGCTCGAACCCTTCAGCGGCTGGGAGTCGATCCGCCTGCGCGCGGCACACGGCGACTATGAGCACACCGAGTTCGAGGCCCCGGGCGAGCCGGGCACGCGCTTCTTCAACGACCAGACCGAGATGCGCGTCGAGGCCGTGCACGCGCCCTTCGCCGGGATGCGCGGCGTGCTTGGCGTGCAACGGCGCGACCGCGCGTTCCGCGCGATCGGCGAGGAGGCCTTCGTTCCCTCCACCGACACCCGCGGGCTCGGCGTCTTCCTGATCGAGCGGGCGCCCACCGCGTTCGGCAGCCTCGAACTGGGCCTGCGCATGGACCAGGACCACAGCGATCCACATGACCGCGCGCTGCGCGATCGCCGCTTTGCCCCGGTGTCGGTGTCACTGGGCGCACTGTTCGAGTTGAACGCGCATTACCACCTGAAGCTGTACGCCACGCACGCGGAGCGCTCGCCGGTGAGCGAGGAGCTGTATTCCTACGGCCCGCACCTGGCGACCGGCAGCTTCGAGCGCGGCAACGCGGACTTCGGCCTGGAGCGCGCGCGCAACCTGGAGCTGGCGCTCGATCGCCACGGCGACGCGCTGAGCTGGCGCGTGAACGTCTACACGCAGCACATCGCGGACTACCTGTACCAGCAGGAAGTCGATGCCGGCCTCGACGCCGATGGCGGCGGCATGGCCGCGGCGGATGGTGTCGCCGACCGCGTCGACGAGGAAGGGAGGTTCGATCCCGCCGGCGAACTGCTGCTGCTGGACTATCGCGCCGCCGATGCGCGCTTCTGGGGGACCGAGGGCGAGCTGTCCTGCGACTGGCGGGCGGGCGACACGCAATGGCGAGCGCGCGTGTTCGGCGACCTGGCGCGCGGACGCATCGATGGCGGTGGCAACCTGCCGCGCATCACGCCGGCGCGCCTGGGCGCCGGCCTGCATGCGCATCACGGTCCCTGGAGCGGCGGCCTGGACTTCACGCGGGTGCACGAGCAGGACCGCATCGCCTCGCTGGAGACCGCCACCGACGGCTACTCGCTGCTGGCGGCCGACCTCGACTACAGCATTCCGCTGCGCCGCGGGCTGGTCCTGCTGTTCCTGCGCGGACGCAACCTGCTCGACGAAGAAGCGCGGCGACACACCTCGTTCATCAAGGACTTCGCCCCACTGCCGGGGGCGAGCGTGGTGGCCGGGCTGGAATGGCGCATCGAATAGGGTAGCGGGGCGCGGCGATTCAGTCCCACTTCATTCGAAGGCCTTCAGATGGGCGGGCGAAGGGACGGTGGGGCTGCAGTACCATCGATTCCGCGCATCCGCGTCTACAAGAAACGACAGAGGAGGACGGCATGAGCATCACCGGCATCATCGGTACGCTGATCATCGGATTCTTTGCGGGCCTGATCGCCCGCTTCCTGAAGCCCGGCGACGACAGCATGGGCATCATCATGACCACGGTGCTCGGCATCATCGGCGCATTCGCCGCCACCTACGGCGGCCAGGCGCTGGGGCTCTATGCGACGGGACAGGCGGCCGGGTTCATCGGCGCCGTGGTCGGCGCGATCGTGGTGCTGGTGGTCTACGGGCTGATCCGCAAGGCGGCCAAGTAGCGGCGCCGGCCGCAAATGTGGTGAGCGAAAAGAAAAGACGGGCCTTCGGGCCCGTCTTTTCTCATGGGGCATGCAGGGCGAAGCGTGCCCCGTGCACCGAGGCTGCGCGAAGGGCGTCCAGGTGTCGGGCGCCTGGCAGGCTCCGCGCGGGCGGACCGCCTTACTTGGCGCTCTTGGCCTGGTTGGCGACCGCCTCGGCCGCCTTCTTCGCCGCCTCGGGGTCGCCGAGGTAACCGAAGCCGCGGACCTTCAGCGCGTCGTCGAGCTCGAAGCGCAGCGGAATCCCGGTCGGGATGTTGAGCTCGACGATCTCGGACTCGGACACGCCGTTGAGATACTTGTAGAGCGCGCGCAGCGAGTTGCCATGGGCCGTGACCAGTACGGTCTGGCCGGCCTTGAGCTGCGGCGCGATGCGGTCGTGCCAGTAGGGCAGCACCCGGTCGAGCGTGGTGGCCAGCGACTCGGTGCCGGGCAGGCAGCTCGCGTCGAGACGGGCGTAGCGGGGGTCGTTGGCAGGATGGCCGGGATCCTTCGGGTCCATCTCCGGCGGCGGCACGTCGTAGCTGCGACGCCAGATCTTCACCTGCGCCTCGCCGTGGCGGGCCGTGGTCTCGGCCTTGTCCAGGCCCTGCAACGCGCCGTAGTGACGTTCGTTGAGGCGCCAGTGCTTCTCCACCGGGATCCAGAGCTGGTCCATCACCTCCAGCGCCGTGTTCAGGGTGCGGATGGCGCGCTTGAGCACCGAGGTATGTGCGCAGTCGAAGCGCAGCCCCTCGGCCTGCATCAGCGCGCCGGCCCTGAGCGCCTCCTGGCGGCCGGCCTCGGTGATGTCCACGTCCACCCAGCCGGTGAAGC
>CAMLNE010000248.1 GCA_946481265.1 uncultured Panacagrimonas sp.
CGGTCAGCGACAGCAGCCCGTCCATCGGCAGCTGCCCGCTGTGGTTGCCCACGATCAGCAGGCGACCGCTGGGTGGGATGTTCTCCAGGCCGTGGGCCTGGACGCGGAAGTAGCGCTCGTAGAGCAGCTTGACCACGCCGGCCGCCAGCTTCACGCGGCCCTCGTCGTAGCCCCAGGCGTCGTAGCCGAAGCTGCCCGTGGACTTGGGCACGCGCTCGATCATCCGCTCGATCTCGGGCGTGACGAGGCGATTGAGCAGTTCCTCACGTGGATTGAAGCCCTTCAGCGCAGCCAGGCCGTGCAGTTTCATGGGAAGCGGACGCCGGCTCCGGGCCAGTCAGGGTATGGGTAGCGAAGTTAGATCAAAGTGCTGAAACCCGGAAGGGCAGGCGGTGTTGCGGCGCCGGGAAACGCTGTCGTCCTCCATGGACGATTCCAACCGCGCGCGTTGGGGCAAGGCCCCTTCAAGGGGTCGATGCAAGCGGCGCAAGTCGGCAGGAAGGCACGTCGGGCTTCGAGGCGGCAAAGCCGCGCCGTGCACGGCCCGAAGCGCACGCGCGCCAGCGTTACGTTCCGGCTCGCGCGGAACGCCCGGAGAAATCAGGAGCAGCCACGGCGTCCATGGACGCCGTGGCCGGCGCGGGCAGCTTAACGCGTGCCCTTGCTGCGCAGCGCGTCCGGCGTGAAATCGGCCGGTGTGAGCGGAACCCGTTCGTAGATCCGGGTCTCCTCGTTGCGCAGGGACAGGGCAAGGTAGCGTCCGGACTGCAGGTCATGCTTCACCTCCAGTCCCGGCGCCAGGAACGGAATGTCGTAGAACTGGGTGGTGTGCACCTCGTCGACGCGCCACAGCTGGTCGCGGTTGTCGTACTTGTCCTGCACCAGGATGATCCAGGAGTCTTCGTCGATGTAGAAGACGCGCTTCTTGTAGAGGTGGGAGGTGCCGGCCTTGAGATTCGCCTCCAGCACCCAGACCCGGTGCAACTCGTAGCGCGCCGGCTCCGGGTTCACATGGCCGGTCCTGAGCACGTCCTTGACCTTCAAGCTCGGTCCGTTGATGACGTAGCTGTTGTACGGGACATACATCTCCTTCTTGCCGACGATCTTCCAGTCGTAACGATCCGTGGCGCCGTTGAACATGAAGAGGTCATCGTTGGTACGCAGGCCGTCGGCCGCCGTGCCGGGGTTGTCGTACGACACGCTGGGTGCAAGACGCACGCGGCGCTGGCCCGGGTTGTAGGTCCAGGCCTTGCGCGGCTGCGCGACCTGGTCCGCGAATTCATGGACCAGGAGCACGGAACCGGCCAGGCGCGGCGGCTGCTTGATCAGCTGCAGGAAGTAGAACAGCAGGTTGGGCTCGCGCTCCTCCGGCTTCTTCATCTGGTTGGAATAGACGAAGTCGTACTCGTAGTCGAAGGTCACCAGGTTGTAGTCACCGCGCGCGGTCACGGGCGCCTGCGACCAGGAGGTCCGGTAGGTGTCGCCCTTGTACGTGGTGAGATGGTTCCAGATCAGCTCCAGCCCGCTCTTCGGGATCGGGAACGGCGTGCCGCCCGAAGTGCCGGTGAAGCCGTTGCCGCTGGGAACCAGCGTGGCCTTGGTGGCATTGGCCTGCGTCTCGTCGTAGATGCCCTGCGGGTAACCGGCGCTGCGCCGTGTCGGATAGACCTTCATCTTCCAGTTCGGGTAGCGCTTCATGAGCGCCATCTGGCCCGGCGAGAGTTGCGCCGCGTATTTCTCCATGTTCGAGGCGTCGATCGTGAGCAGGACCTTGTCGTCGCCATAGGGATCGGGATAGTGGCCGCCGCTCTTGAAGCCGGCGACCGGCGTGATCAGCCCGCCGCTCCACCCGGGGATGGTGCCGGCGGTGTTGCCGGCCTTCTGCGCGCCCATCGGCGTCAGCGTGCTGCCCAGTGCCGCGGCTTCCTCGGGCGGGACGGCGGCCGATGTCGACGCGCAGAAAAGGACGGCCAGCGCAGCTGCGATCAGGTTTGTTCTATTCATTGAATTGGCTCCAGGAGGTCCGGGGTCACTTCAGAACGCGTAGGAGAGGCTGATCGCGAGGAAATCGCGATCCCGCAGCGGATTGGCGCTGGACTCGTAGTCGGCCGACTGGCTGGCATCACCCGCGAGCAGGGTCGGGCCCGGAAGCGTCGCGCCCGGCGGGAACGGATCGGTGCCCGAATACTTGCGACCGCCGAAGAACGCCGTGTAGCCGATGTCCGCCTGCCAGCGCTGCAGGTAGTTGAAGCCGATGCCGAAGGTCATCGCCTTGGTGTCCTCGTTGAAGGCCGGCCCCACGCCGTTGACGTCGTGCGAGAACACGATGCGCGGCGATACCTGTGTCGCGCCGATCGCGTTCTCGAAGTCGAACCGCGACACCAGCCGATAGCCCCAGGAGGTCTGGTCGAGAAAGCCCGAATCGTTCTGGCACGAGCCGTTGCCTGTCGCCACGATGACGTTCACCACCGCACCCGCGTTGCGGCAGGAGGGAATCGTGGTGGTGCCGGCCGACGCATACAGCAGATCATCGTCCAGCTCGAGGTGGGTGACGCCGATCTCGCCCAGCATCACGAACTGCGAGGCGCCGAGCATCGGGCCGAAGGCCTTGGTCGCCGTGGCCTGCGCCTGGTGCGCGTGCACGCGGCGGTATCCGTCGGTGCGCTGCGGCGCGATGGCGAAATACGTGGGACCGCGCTCCGCGTCGATCACGTTCGGCAGACGAAGCGCAGCGAGCAGCGCCTCGACGCCGGCCAGCTGCACCGGCAGGTTGGGACGGTAGGAATACTCGCCCTGCAGCGCGGTGCCGAAGGGACCGCCGGTGTTGAACGACAGGCCGTACAGCTCGATGTTCTCGGGGTATTCGGCGAAGTAGCGCGCCGTGCCCAGGCGTGTTGCGGGGCTCGTCGTATCCGTGGAGCGCAGGCCCGAGAAGTAGGGAATGCGGCTGTGGTACTTCAGGTAGTAGAGGCCGAACTCGGTCGAATTGAGCCAGTCCGCGAAATAGCGCAGCGCCACGCCGTACTGCTGCGTCTCTCCGCGTGGACGATCGTCGCTCGTGCGCTGGATCGGCGCTGCGCCGGTGCTCAGCGAGGGCGTGGTCGTGTTGTGCTGGTCGTTGCGGCGACCGCCGCCGGTGTAGGCGGTGCGGCCGTCGTCGGACAGGAAGTCGTTGGTCGAGAAGAAGCTGCCGCGCGGATCGATCTGCGTCTCCTGGAATGACCAGAGCCACACGGCCTCGAGCGAGACGCTGGGCGTCAACGAGGTGCTGCCCCAGAACATCGGCACCGGCAGCAGCGCTTCCTTGAGCTCGGACCCGGGTGCTCGCAGGCGCGCCACGTCGAACGGGTTGATCGAGTTGATGCTGTTCTGGATGAAGGTGCTTTCGCCCCAGTTCACCACCTGCTTGCCGAGGCGGACCGAGGAGCTGCGCCCGTTGAGCTTGAAGTTGGCGTAGAAGAACAGGTCGAGGAAATCGACTTCGGAGATCAGGCGGTCACGCCCGCGGTCTCCGAAATATTCCTTGTCGTCCCTGGCCTGGAAATCGTGGAACGCCGAGATGCGGTTGAAGATGCCGACATTGCGGTAGGTCAGCTCGAGATCGTTGGTCGCCTTGACGATCGCCGACACCATGTCGCCCTTGTCGTAGTTGAGATTGGCGTCGTCGTCGTTGGCCGAGCGCGACGTGCCGCCGTTGGCGATGGCGATCTGTGCGCGGTCGGGATTCTGCATGCGCCAGGTCGCACCGGCGGAGACGGTCGTATCGAAGCTTCCCTGCACCTCGCCCATGCTGAAGTTGAAGGCGGAGGCCGCCAACGGCACTCCAACAAGCAGCCCCCCGATACCCACCCACGCGAGCTCTCTGAGCTTCATTCTCATTTCATCCTCCTGGGTTGTACTTCGGCGAATCCCGTGGCCTCTGGATCTTCTAGGTATGGCCCGATTCTCTGCCCGCCCAGCACCCCGCACAAGGCAGCGTCATTCGATCGTCTGCCAGCGACGACCGTTGCGCGCCGAGCAGGCGGTCACGCCCATACGCGTGTTACGGCGAACGGACGGAAGCCAGAGGATCGCTGCTGCGTTCGCGCAGCTGCAGGTTCCACAGCGCCGCGTAGGCGCCATCGCGCGCGAGCAGCTCGGAGTGGGTGCCACGTTCGCAGACGCGTCCGTGATCGAGCACCAGGATCTGGTCGGCATCGGTGATGGTCGACAGCCGATGCGCGATTACCAGGGTCGTATGGTGCCGGGCGGCCTCGCGCAGCGCGCCCAGGATGGCCCGCTCGGAGGCCGAATCCAGCGAGGAAGTGGCCTCGTCGAAAATCAGCAGGCGGGGATCCTTGAGCAGGGCGCGGGCGATCGCCACGCGCTGCTTCTCGCCGCCGGAAAGCTTCAGGCCGCGCTCGCCGACCTGGGTCTCCAGCCCTTCGGGCAGCAGCGCGACGAAGCGGTCGAGATGGGCCGTGCGGATCGCCGACTGCAGCTGCGCCTCAGTCGCATCCGGCGCACCGTATCGAAGGTTGTAGGCCAGGGTGTCGTTGAACAGCACGGTGTCCTGCGGCACCACGCCGATATGCGCGCGCAGGCTGGCCTGCGTCACCGAGCGGATATCCACGCCGTCGATGCGGATGCAGCCGCCCTGTGGGTCGTAGAAGCGGAACAGCAGGCGCGCCAGGGTCGACTTGCCGGCGCCGCTCGGACCCACGATCGCGAGCTTGCGGCCGGGCTCGATCTCGAAGCTCACGCGGTCCAGGATCAGGCGGTCGCTGCGATAGGCGAACGAGACGTCCTCGAACGACACGCGGCCGGGACCCGTCGGCAGCGCCGGCGCGCCGACCGCGTCGGCCACGCGCGGATGCGCGGTCAGCAGGTCGAACATGCGCTGCATGTCCACCAGCGCGCGGCGGATCTCGCGGTAGACGAAGCCGAGGAAGTTGAGCGGCACGAACAGCTGGATCATGTAGGCGTTGATCGCCACGAAGTCGCCCAGCGTCATGCTCTGGTCGGCCACGCCGCGCGCGGCCAGGATCATCATCCAGGTCATGCCGCCGGCCACGATCACGGCCTGTCCGAGGTTCAGCGCGGCCAGCGAGCTGCGGTTCTGCTGCTGCGCCTGTTCCCACTCGGCCAGAAAGCGATCGTATTCGGTCGACTCGCGCTCCTCGGCGCCAAACAGCTTGACCGTCTCGTGGTTGAGCAGGGAATCGACCGAGCGCTGGCTGGCGCGCGAGTCCAGGCGGTTCGCCTCGCGCACGAACTTGGTTCGCCACTCGGTCACGCTCACCGAGAACAGCACGTAGCCGCCCACCGACAGCGCCGTGATCGTGGCGAAGGTCCAGCCGTAGCTGACCAGCAGGATCGCCGCCACCAGGCCCAGCTCGAGCAGGGTGGGCAGGATGTTGAACAGCATGAAGCGCAGCAGGAAGCTGATGCCGGTGACGCCGCGCTCGATGTCGCGCGCCACGCCGCCGGTGCGTCGTGCCAGGTGGAACTCCATGTCCAGGCGGTGCAGGTGGCGGAACACGTCGAGCGAGGCGCGCCGCACCGCGCGCTCGGTGACCCGTCCGAACACGACATCGCGCAGCTCGCCCAGCACGACATTGCCGAAGCGCAGCAGCCCGTAGAACAGGAGCAGGGCCATCGGCACTACCAGCACCGCATGCTTGCCCGCATCCAGGCTGTCGACGATGTGCTTGAGCACCAGCGGCATCGCCACGGTGCTGAGCTTGGCCAGCACCAGGCAGGTGGCAGCCACCGTCACCCGGCCCGGGAATTCCTTGAGATAGGGCAGCAGCATGCCCACGACCTTGAACGAGGGCCGGGCCGCTTCGGCCTCGGCCGACATGGGGAGCTTGCTGGGACGCACGGGAAATGGAGTTCTGTGGGCGGGATGATCCGTCAGCGCAGCGGCGGGCGCCCGGCGGGGCGATCGTGTTGCGCCCGGGCTGCCGCGCCGGTCCGGACGGCGGCCCCGCAGGCGCCGGCAAAGGCAGTGGACGCCACGGCGTCCGCTGCGGACAGGCGGCGGCCCACCGGCCTCAGGCCCTGGCCACGCGTGACACGCTGTCGATCAGGCGCAGGCGCCGCATCACGCGGGCGAGGTGGACGCGGTTCTTCACGGTGAGCACGAAGCGCGTCTCCACCGCCTCGCCGCCGGCACGGTCCGGCATCTGCACGTTCTCGATGCTGGAATCCGCGTTGGCGATCTCGGCCGTCAGCTGCGCCAGCAGGCCGCGGTTGTTGGCCGCTCGCACGACCAGCTCGCAGACGAAGTCGCCCTCCACCTTGTCCGACCACACCAGCGGGACCCAGTCCTCGGGCCGGGCCTTGGCATGGTGGCAGTCCACGCGGTGGATGACGATGCCGCGGCCGATGCTCACGTTGCCGCGGATCTCGTCGCCGGGGATCGGCCGGCAGCAGCGACCGTAGTC
>CAMLNE010000249.1 GCA_946481265.1 uncultured Panacagrimonas sp.
GTCGGACTCAACCCGCTGGTTGCCGCCGCCACCCCCCTGCTCGACCTCATCCCGCAGCTGCGCACCGCCACCCAGGCCGACTCCTCGCAGGTCAAGGCGCGCCTGGTCGATGGCATCCGCGCCTTCGAGCAGGCCGCACGCAAGGCGCAGATCCCGTCCGAACAGGTGGTCGCCGCGCGCTACGTGCTGTGCACCTTCGTCGACGAGACCGCCGCCAACACACCCTGGGGCGGCTCGGGCCAGTGGAGTTCGCAGAGCCTGCTGGTGACCTTCCACAACGAAGCCTGGGGCGGCGAGAAGACCTTCCAGCTGCTCGCCAAGCTGGCGGAGAACCCCAAGCAGAATCGTGACCTGCTGGAGCTGCTCGAGATCTGCCTGGCGCTCGGGTTCCAGGGCCGCTTCCGCGTGCTCGACAACGGCCAGGCGCAGCTGTTGCAGGTCCGCGAGCGCCTGTTCGAGATGCTCAGGCGCGAACGTGGCGAAGCCGAGCGCGAGCTGAGCCCGAACTGGAAGGGCACGCAGCTGCCGCGCAACAAGGTGCTCGACGCGGTGCCGGTATGGGTGGTGGTGGCGGCCACCGCGCTGATCCTGACGGTCGCCTACGTCGCGCTCAATTCCATTCTCAACCGCAAGTCCGATCCGGTGTTCGCCGGCATCCGCGGCATCCAGGCACCGCAGGCCGAACAGCGCGCGGCGCCGCCGATCCCGCCCAAGCCGGTACCCCCGCGCCTGCGCATCCTGCTGGCCAGCGACATCAAGGCCGGCCTGGTGGACGTGGGCGACTTTGCCGATCGCAGCGTGGTGACGATCCGCTCGGACGGTTTCTTCGCGCCGGCCAGCGACAGCATTCCGGACAAGATGCTGCCGCTGCTCGAGCGTATCGGCGAGGCGGTGGCGCAGGTCCCGGGCAAGGTCCTGGTGGTCGGGCATTCCGACGACCGGCCGATCCGCTCGATGCGCTTCCCCTCCAACTGGCACCTGTCCACCGCGCGCGCCGAGGAAGTGGCCCGCTACCTGTCGAACGAGGTCGACCCTTCGCGCATCCGTGCCGAGGGCCGTGCCGAGTCGGAACCGCTGGCCCCCAACGACACGCCCGCCAACCGCGCCAGGAACCGGCGCGTCGACGTGCAGGTCCTGGTGCGTTGACCCGTCGCGACGACACCCCCGCATCCCATCGGATGGCCGCTAAAGCATGAGCAGAATCTTCGGCTTCTTCACCCACCCCCTGCTGATCGGCCTGGTCGGCCTGATCGCGGCCGCCCTGGTGATCTGGTACGTCGGCCCGCTGGTGGCGATCGGCTCGATGCATCCGTTCGAGCCGCAGTGGGTGCGCTGGACGCTGATCGCGCTGATCGCGCTGCTGATCGTCGGGCGCCGCGTGTGGCGCTTCACGCGCGCCAAGATGGCCAGCCGCCGGCTGATGGAAGGCCTCACCAAGAGCCCGGCCAACCGCCCCGCCTCGCCCAGCGAGTCGCAGCAGGAAATCCAGCTGCTCGGGGAACGCTTCGAGGAGGCGGTGGCCACCCTGCGCAAGGTGCGCCTGGAAGGCCGGTCGGGCGGCATGTCCAACCTGATCGCGCGCTCCAGCAGCCAGTACCTGTACGAGCTGCCCTGGTATGTGTTCATCGGCCCGCCGGGTTCCGGCAAGACCACCGCGCTGATCAATTCGGGGCTGAAGTTCCCGCTTGCCGAGAAGCTCGGCTCGCAGTCGATCCGGGGGGTCGGCGGCACGCGCAACTGCGACTGGTGGTTCACCGACGAGGCCGTGCTGATCGACACCGCCGGCCGCTACACCACGCAGGACTCCGACCAGACGGTGGACAAGGCCGCCTGGGACGGCTTCCTCGACCTGCTGCGCAAGTTCCGTCCGCGTCGCCCCATCAACGGCATCCTGCTGACGATCAGTGCCAGCGACCTGCTCACGCAATCCCCGCGCGAACGCGCGGCCCACGCCGAGGCGGCGCGCGCGCGCATCGCCGAGCTCTACGAGCGCCTGCAGATCCGCTTCCCGATCTACGTGCTGGTGACCAAGGTCGACCTGCTCGCCGGCTTCACCGAGTTCTTCTCCGACCTGGGCAAGGAGGAACGCGCACAGGTCTGGGGCACCAGCTTCACCTATTCGCAGGAGCCCGACGCGCCGGATCCCCTGCCCTCGCTGGACGGCGAGTGGAATGCGCTGCTGCGGCGCCTGTTCGAGCGCCAGCCGCAGCGCCTGCGCGACGAGAAGGACGTGACCAAGCGCGCCCTGATCTTCGGTTTTCCGCAGCAGGTGGCCGCCCTCAAGCCGGCGGTGCTCGACTTCCTGGGCCAGGTGTTCGTCACCTCGCGCTTCGGCAAGGCGCCGCTGCTGCGCGGCGTGTACTTCACCAGCGGCACCCAGGAAGGCCGCCCGATCGATCGCGTCGTCGGCAACATCGCGCGCGCGTTCGGCTTCGACGGCAATCCGCTCGCCCTGCAGAGCGCCAGCGGCCGCAGCTACTTCCTGACGCGCCTGCTCGACGACGTGATCTTCGAGGAGCAGGCCCTCGCCGGCACCAACATCCGCTGGGAGAAGCGGCGCCTGGCGCTCAAGTGGAGCGCGTACGCCGCCTGCGGGATCCTCGGCGTGGGCCTGCTCGCCGCCTGGGCGATCTCCTACGGCCGCAACAGCGCCTACGTGGGCGAGGTCGACCAGCGCACCGCCGTGGTCCGCCAGCAGGTCTCCGACCTGCCGGCCAAGGCCGACACCAATGTGGCCGCGCTGCTGCCGACGCTCGACGCCGTGCGCGGCGTGCCGCTGACCGACGCGCTGATCGACGGCGTACCGCTGTCGATGACCTACGGCCTCTACCAGGGCGGCAAGCTGCAGGCCGGTGCGAACCAGGCCTACCGCAACCTGTTGCGCAACGCCTTCCTGCCGCGCCTGATCTATCGCATCGAGGACCGCCTGCGCAGCATCCCAGCCACCGACCTGGAGCAGACCTACGAGGTGCTCAAGGTCTACCTGATGCTGCAGGACCGCACGCGCCTGGAGCCGGACTACGCGGCCGCGGCCATCGAGTTCGACTGGGACCAGTCGCTGCCGCGCGAGGTCACCACCGACCAGCGTGCGGCGCTCGGCCAGCACCTGAGGTCGCTGCTGGCGCAGGACGACTATTCCTCGCCGCTGCCGCCGGACCCCCTGCTGATCGCCAGCGCGCGCAGCGCCCTGACCCGCTTCGGCCTGCCCCAGCGCGTCTACAGCCGTCTCAAGCGCGAGGGCATCGGCGAGGAGTTTCCCGCCTTCAGCGTCGCCACCAAGGGCGGGCCGAGCGCCGCGCTGGTGTTCACCCGCGCCAGCGGCGAACCCCTGACCCAGGGCGTGCCCGGCCTGTATTCCTACGACGGCTACCACAAGGCGTTCCTGAGCCGCGTCGGCGAAGTGTCGCGGCAGCTCGGCAGCGAACAGGAATGGGTGCTCGGCACCGCGGCCACCAGTGCGCTGGACAGCGCGCGCGATGCGGTCGGCGACAAGGAGGGCGTATCCGAGCAGGTGCGCCGCCTGTACCTGCAGGACTACGTGCGCGTGTGGGAGGAGTTCATCGCGGACGTGAAGCTCAAGAAGGCGGCCTCGCTGTCGGAGAGCATCCAGACCGCGCGCATCCTGTCCGCGCCGGATTCGCCGATCCCGCTGCTGATGAAGGCCATCGTGCGCGAGACCACGCTCACGACCAAGCAGGAGGCCGAGAAGGACATCACCGACAAGGCGGCCGACAAGATCGCGCAGCAGAAGGAGCGCCTGGGCCGGATGTTCGGCAGCACGCCGACGCAGCAGGATGACCCGACCGCGGGCAAGACGCTGGAAAGCATCGTGGACGATCGGTTCGCCTCGCTGCGCTACTGGGTCAACGGTCCCGGTGGCGGGGCGCCGGCGCCGATGGACGGGGCGCTGACCCTGGTCAACGAGGTCTACATGATGCTCAGCAACACCGAGACCGCCGTGCAGAGTGGCAACCCGCCGCCCCCCAGCGACGCGCCGGCACGCGTGAAGGCCGAAGCGGCGCGCATGCCCTATCCGTTCAAGTCGATGCTGCAGACCCTGGCGGGAACGGGCGCGAGCCAGGCGCTGGAGGAGACCCGGAGCAACCTGTCCAAGGGCATCGCGCAATCGTTCGGAGACTTCTGCTCCAAGGCCATCGGCGGCCGCTACCCGTTCTCGCCCGGCAGCTCCAAGGACGTCACCGCCGATGACTTCGCTGCGCTGTTCGCCACCGGCGGCATGATCGACCAGTACTTCCAGCAGTCGCTCTCGCGCTACGTGGATACGGCGACCAAGCCCTGGAGCCTGAAGAAGGTCGAAGGCGTGCCGATGGGCTACGCCGGCTCGCTGGCGAATTTCGAGCGTGCGGACGGCATCAAGAAGGTGTTCTTCCGCATGGGCTCGCAGGCGTCCTATCGCTACGAGTTCAAGCCGGTGCGGATGGACGCCGGCATCACGCGCTTCCTGCTCGATGTCGATGGCCAGAGCGTGAGCTATGCGCACGGTCCGATCGCGCCCAAATGGGTGTCCTGGCCGGGTCCGGGGGGCACCTCGATCGTGCGCCTGACGGTGGAACCGGCCGGGGCGTCCGGGTCGGGCTACACCATGGAAGGTCCCTGGGCGCTGTTCCGCCTGTTCGACAAGGCCCGGGTCGAGCGCACCGCGCAGCCCGAGAAGATGTTCGTCACCTTCACCTTCGACGGGCGTGAAGTGCGCTTCGAGGTCACCGCCGGCAGCGTGCAGAATCCCTACGGCCTGTCCGACCTGCGCAACTTCTCCTGTCCGCGGAGCCTGGGCTGATGAATGCGGAAACTGCCGTGCAGGCGCTGCCCGGCTGGTACGGCAAGCTGCCCTTCCTGGGCGATTTCGCCGGGCGCCGGCTGCCGCCGTCGTTCGTGCGCACCTGGGATGACTGGCTGCAGTCGGTCATCTATGGCGGCCGCTCGCTGCTCGGCGAGGAATGGTTGCAGCGCTATCTCAACAGCCCGATCTGGCATTTCTGCCTGGCGCCCGGGGTATGCGGCAACAACGCCTGGTTCGGCCTGCTGATGTCGAGTGTCGACCGTGCCAACCGCCACTTCCCGTTCACGCTGGCGCACGGCGTGGCGCGCGAGGCGCTGCACGACCTGTCGCTGGCTTCGATCACCGACTGGCTGAACGCCCTCGAATCCGAGGCGGTGGCGATGCTCGATCTCGAAGGCTCGGTGCAGATGCTGGAAGACCGGCTCGCCTCGTTCGCACCGCCGGCCGGCCTCGACGACACGCGACCGCGCGCCGCCGAGAACCTGGGCAGCTACTTCGATGGCCCGCTGCACGTCCCGGCCAGCGAGGTGCCCTCGCTGCTCGCCGCCCTGGCCAGCGAGTCGACGCGCGGCAGCGGCGCACCGATCAGCCTGTGGTGGACCAACGCCGACGATCATGGCCAGGGCGCGCTGGTCTGCGCCTGTCATGGCCTGCCCACGGCGGAACGCTACAGCGCGATGCTCGGCGGGGGCTGAAAAGGACGACAGGACCGGCACGCCGCCAGCTGTCGCGGCGTGATGGCGGACCGGCCCGGTGATGCGTGCGCAGCGCCGGTCAGCGTCGATCAATGCCGCTTGCTGTCAGCCGGCTTGCCCGGGCCAACCGACCACGAAAAAAACAGGGGCTGGCGCGTCACAGCCTGGTCCTGAGCTGAACCGGGCAGCGTTTGCGCCGCCTCCGGTCCCGCGGCGCTGCCCCTCAGCGCGGCGGCATCATCCCCGGCGGCAGCTTGCCGCCCAGGCGACGCAGCATCTTGGACATGCCACCGCCCGCGACCTTCTTCATCAGGTCGCGCGAGGTCTCGAACTGGCGCAGCATCTTGTTGACCTCCTGCACTTCCACGCCGCTGCCCGCCGCGATGCGACGCTTGCGCGAGGCCTTGATCAGGTCGGGAAACTTGCGCTCCTGCGGCGTCATCGAGTTGATGATCGCGACCGTGCGGCGGATCTCCTTCTCGGCGTTGACGTTCTTGAGCTGCGCCTGCATCTGCGCGCCGCCGGGCAGCTTCTCCAGGATCGACTCGATGCTGCCCATGCTCTGCATCTGCTGCATCTGTTCGCGGAAGTCGGCGAGATCGAAGCCGCGCTTGGAGGTCAGCTTCTTGGCGAGCTTCTGCGCCTTCTCGGCGTCGACCTTCTTGGTGGTCTCCTCGATCAGGCTCAGCATGTCGCCCTGGCCGATGATCCGGTTGGCGATGCGGTCGGGATGGAAGACCTCGAGCTTGTCGGTCTTCTCGCCCACGCCGAGGAACTTGATCGGCCGGCCGGTGACGGTGCGCACCGACAGCGCGGCGCCGCCACGCGCATCGCCGTCCATGCGGGTCAGGATCACG
>CAMLNE010000250.1 GCA_946481265.1 uncultured Panacagrimonas sp.
CACACCAAGTTCCAAATAACTTGTTACGGCCTGGGTTCACGCACCCATCTTCTTCCTGCGCCTTCCATGCAGACGCTTTGTGGTTTTCGCGAACGTCTTCGGCCGACCCATCCCCCGATGGCGCTCCAATACAGGCCGCAATTATTCCGAGGCCCGACTGAAAGCTCAGGGCGTCATTCCACTCATGACGTCGAACATGTAGTCGCAGGCCTTGGACTCTTTCTTGCGGAAAGACCTGCGAACAAAAATGGGGCCCTCGGGATTGAATCTATTGAGATGGACGCAAGCAACGACCCGTTCCGCGGGAATGGGACCCCACTGTGCGATCTCGGCCTCCTCGGAACCCCAGTACGCCTTTTTTCCCCAGGGGACGATGAAACCGGCGTGCACGATCACGACGTAGAGCCAGCCTGGCTTGCTGTTGTAGGCCGTTCCAAAACCAGTGGAGCTGTCGATTGCACGCGAAGTGGAGACGTAACCCTTCAGACATTCGTTCTCGACCATCCGCCCCATGTGAAACGCCTCTCTTTCGCAGATCTTGCGCCACATCATGTAATCGACCAGCAACCTCTTGTCTGCCTCGCTGGGGGCTGCTGTATCGAGTGCACGCAGAAAATCACTCTTGCTGAGCGCGCAGCCGTATCGGCGCTTGAGGTAGCTCCCGAAAGCGTCAAAGACATTGTTTTCCAGGTAGTAACGATCCGGGCGTGAGATCGGAGGCCCAAAGCCACCACACTTGTAGATGACCTCAAGCGGAGGGCGCGTATCGCCCCTGAAGGCCACTGCGTTCGTACGTTCGATATCCCTGAACACGAACCAGTCGGCCGCGATCGAGGTCTTGGTCGGGAAGGATGTATTGATGTTCGGTGTCGTCGGACGTACCTGTGCATGGTATTGCTGCACGGGCACGGCGCTCGGCCTCACCCCGCCCCGGTCGCCCATGATGATCCCGCGTGTATTGCGATTCGCACCGGCTGCCGGTTCCGCGATCTTCCAGCTCGAAGCGATCACCCGTTCGATCATCGCGGGGAGCGCAGGAATCGCCGGTGCATGCTTTGGTTTCATGATCTTCCACGCATCCTTCGATGGCGGGGGGCGTGGAAATTTGTAATTGGGATTTGGCTCGAATGCCTCGAAGTCGGCGAGAAGGTAGCCAAAATCTCTTTGCCACGCGTCATCGTAAGTGGCGGGCTTGTAGCTTGGCATCGCGAGCTCCTTGTCTATCGCGTTGAAGGGGGGTGCGGCTTGGGTTCGATAGTGGAAACCGACTCTCTCCCTTACCGTGTTGACGGTTCCGCCTGGTTGGCGGTCCCGGGGTTTTCCGACAGAGAGTTCGTCAAACGTGATCGGTCGTCGCATCGCGGTGCGACGCCATGAGCCATGGCCTGAGCGTAGTCCGGGAAAAAGCGACGTTGATGCCGAGACGGTGCGTTCAGCGCTTCATGCTCACGGAAGACCGCCCGCGCAAGGCGTGATCGGTCGCTGGTACGAATCCGCTGATGCCTCCCGCCCCAGGCCGCCGACGGCGTGTCACCGACGGCGGCTATATCGTGTCGAAATCCCCCGGGCCCCCCAAGACCTATCGCTGGAGCTTATCCCTGAATGAGGGCGAATACTCCAGTTCGAAGGCGTAGCGTGGAACTGGGCGGCTGGCGCCCTGCGCCTTGCGCACGATCTGGTCCGGAAGGCCTTATCCCAAGGCTGCGTTGGGGCTGCGCGATAACGCCATGGCAGGATCGGCGCACATGGCTACCGCCCCACCCGCCCCGTCACGATCTTCGGCACCCGCGTCCGGAAGTACCGGTGCAATTCCGCCACGTGCAACGGGTACGCGGTGTCCTTCATCCACAAGGCATCGAAGGTCACCTGCGCCGGCCGCCTGGCTTGCGTGAGCAGGGGCAGGGTCCGCGGTGCGAACTGCGGTGAGAACCTGGAGCGGGGCAGCACCGTCGCGCCGATGCCGATATCGGCCCAGTCCTGCATGACCTGATAGCTGAGCGCCTGCCCGCTGTACTCGTTGAGCTTCAGCCGGGCCTTCTTGAACAGGCCGCGCATGACCGCGGCCAGGCCGCAGCCGTCGGGGCCCAGAACGAAGGTTTCCGCGGCGATCTCGCGCAGGCTGGTGCCGGCCGCTGCCGGGGCACGATCGCCCATGCTGGGCTCATGCCGGGACATGTAGTAGAGATCCTCGACATAGAACGGCACGGCGAGCATGCCCCGGGGAACGGGCAGATAGGGCTGCCGCGGCCAGACGATCATGTCGAGCTGCGCACTGCGCAGGCGCTCCTCGAGATCGGGCAGGAAATATTCCTTGAAGAAGGTCTTGCAGCCCTTGTTCGCGCGCTCGTAGGGATCGAGCACCTCGGCAACGCGGCGGACATCCACCAGCGGTGACAGGCCGATGCGCAGCATGCGCTGCGCCGGATCGTAGTAGGAATTCACGCCGGCCTTGAGTTCGCCGTGCGCGCGCGACAGGGATTCCATGAGCGGCAGGAGTTGCGAGCCGATCGGCGAGAGCTCGACCTTGCGCGTCGTGCGGATGAACAACTGCCCGCCGATCTGCGCTTCGAGCAGTGCAATGCCGTTGGACAGCGTGGGCTGCGTCACGTGGCAGCGCTCCGCGGCGCGGCTGAACGACCGTTCCGCGGCAGCGGCGACGGCGAACTCGATGTGCCTGAGATTCATATATTCAAAAGCGGCATGAGTTGCGGCCAGAATTTCAATTTCTCTATCACTGTAGCAGTCCCTAATCTGCCCCTGCACCGCACTGGCCGGTGTCGACCTTGGGAGGCCCACGATGACCGCATCATCCGGAACGCTGCTCGTCATCGGTATGGCGGCAGGCCTGGGCGCCGCACTGGCCGATGCCTTCATCGGCGCCGGCTACCGCGTGGCGGGACTCTCGCGCCGTGTAGGCAGGGACCTGGGGCTGGACGACGGCCTCGAGCGTTGGGGTGACGCCTATCGTCACTACGCCTGCGACGTGACGCGGTCGGCGTCGATGGAGGCGGTGCTTCGGGACATCGGCGGCGAGCTCGGAGCGCCCGGCGTGGCGGTCTACAACCCGATGCAGCTGCAGATCCGGCCATTCCTCGAGGTGACGGTCGAGGAGTTCGAATCGGTATGGCGGGTGACCTGCCTGGGCGCGGCGATCAGCGCGCGCGCGCTGTTGCCGGCAATGCTGGAAGCCGGGACCGGCACGCTGATCTTCACCGGCGCCACCGCATCGACGCGCGGCAGCGCCGGCTTCAGTTCCCTGGCGATCGGCAAGTGTGGCCTGCGCGGCCTGGCCGGCTCGCTGGCGCGGGAATTCGGACCCCGCGGCATCCATGTCGCACACACCATCCTCGACGGCTTGATCTGGGCGCCGCAGACGCGCGCACGTTTCGATGTGGCCGAGGAACGCTGCATGGCGCCCGAGGCCATCGCGCAGACCTACCTGCATCTCGCGCAGCAGCACCGCTGCGCGTGGACGCACGAAGTCGATCTGCGTCCGGCCCACGCCAGCTTCTAGGCCCGGTCATGCGCTACCACGTTCCCGAACGGCTGCACGCGGATCGCCGGATGCCGGTGAGCGTCCAGGCCGATGCGCTCGACTGGACGCCGTCGCCGCTGGCCGGTGTCGAACGCCGCTTCCTGGAGCGCGAGGGCGCCGAGGTCGCGCGCGCTACCTCGCTGGTGCGCTATGCGCCGGGAAGCCGCTTCACGGCGCATACGCACGCGTTGGGAGAGGAGTACCTGGTGCTCGACGGTGTGTTCTCCGACGAGCATGGCGATTTCGCGGCCGGCAGCTATGTGCGCAATCCGCCGGGGAGCCGGCACGCGCCGTTCACGGACACGGGCTGCACGATCTTCGTGAAGCTGCGCCAGATGGATCCGCACGAGCAACGGACGGTGGAGAAGCGGCCATCGGACATCGAGCTGCGGCCAACGACTATTGCCGGGCTGTCGCGTGCCGACCTGTACGTGCAGCCGGGCGTGGAGCGCGTCCTCATCGAGCAACTCGCGCCCGACGCGAGATGGGCGCGTCGACAGGTTGCGGGCGGCGAGGAAATTCTCGTGCTCGACGGCGTCCTGGACTACGGCGCCGACGCATGCCCGCCCCGGACCTGGCTGCGCATGCCGCAGGAATGCATCCAATCGCTGTCGACCGCAACGGGCTGCCGGTACTGGGTCAAGCGCGGTCACCTGCGTGACTAGGGCTCGTCCGCGCCCGGCACCCGTACACGCTGTTTCGATCGCTGTCCGCGGCAATGCCTGCCGCAGCTTCCCACCTGGAGATTCCGATGATCGCCTACGCCACGCTCGGCACCAACGACTTCCCGCGCGCCACTGCGTTCTACGACCAGCTGCTCGGCGCGCTCGGCGCCAAGCGCGCGCTGGAGATGGACCGTCTCATCCTGTGGGCGAACAGTCCGGTCGCGCCCATGCTCGCCGTCTGCAAGCCGTTCGATGGCAAGCCTGCCACCGTGGGCAACGGAACGATGGTCGCACTCGCCGCCGGCAGCCGCGCGGAAGTGGACCGCCTGCATGCGCTGGCGCTGTCGCTGGGCGCCAGCGACGAAGGCGCGCCGGGCCCGCGCGGCCCGTCGTTCTACATCGGCTACTTCCGCGACCTCGACGGCAACAAGCTGAACATCTTCTGCGGCGGTGGCTGAGTAAAAAGAGAAAAGAGGAGAAAGAGGCCAGATAAAGAGAAAAAGAGAAAAAGGGGCCAGGCTCAAGAAAAGGAAAAAGGGGCCTGGCCCCTTAAAAACAATAAACGAGAATAAAAGGGGCCAGGCTCGATTTGTCGGGACATGTACCCGCGAGCGTGCGTGTCCCGTGCGTGCGCCACATCCGGGCGCGCGATTTGCGGCCTCGATGAATTGCTCATCCGGAGTCGCTCATGTTCCGCAACGGTCGCGCCGCTTTCATCCTCGCCGCCGTCTGCGTCCCGGCCGCCACGCTCGCCGATCCGGCCCCTCATCCGGCTTCGCCCGAGCAGGGGACTTCCCCGCCAGCGACGCAGGGGCCCTCGGCAGCCAGCCGCAAGGCCGACGAGACGATGTCGGAGAAGTCGCCCCGACCCATGCCCGGCAAGGATTCCGCGCCCGGCCCTGCACCCACGCCGCCCATCGTGAAGCGCCCGCAGTCCAGCGACACGACCCCGCCGGACGCGCCGCCCCAACCGTGAGCGCCTTCGAAGCATGCGAGGCCTGTTGGGGCCCGCTGGCGTGGGTGTCGCCGATACGGCCGCCACCGCAATATCGCGACGACGTCGGGCCTGTGCGATCGTCGACGTGACTCCGTGCAAGCGGCCGCGCGCCTTGCGCATCCGCACCGGGATGCGCGGGTACGCACAGCTAGAATGCCGAGTCATCCCCATGCTGTGCAGGCCAATCAATGTCGTTTTTCTCGCGCTTCTTTCGCAAGGCGCAAGCGCCCTCGCCTCGCGCGGCGTCAGCTGCTCTGCCCACCGCGCCATCGAAAACGACCGAGCGTTCCGCACCCCGGCCGAGCGCAGCGGATCGCGCCCTGGCCGCCGCCGCACACGAAAGCGCCTTGCAGTCGGCCCTCGCGGCCGACGATGTCCAGGCGCTGGCCCGGCTGGTCGTCGAGGGAGCCTCGACCAAGGTTCGCCAGGCGGCGGCCATCGCCATCGACGATCCGGACGTGCTGCGGCAACTCATCCGCGATGTCCGCGGCGGCAACGACAAGGGTGTCTACCGGATCCTGACGTCCAAGCGCGAGGCGCTGCTCGAGCAGGCCCGCCAGCAGGAGCAGGTGCAGGCCGAGCTCGACTCGGCCGCGGCTGACCTCGAGCGCCACAGCCAACGCGCATACGACGCCTTCTATGGCCCGCGCCTGGACGAGTTCGAGTCGCGCTGGGAAGCGCTGGCGGCGCAGGCCGATCCGGAGTTGTGCAGCAAAGTCCGGCAATCGATCGACCGCTCGCGGAGAACCGTGGCCGAGCATGTGCGCCAGGTGGCGGCCGAGGCGGCCCGTGAGCAGGCCGCCGCCGAGGCCGCCGCGGAAGCGCAGCGCCTGCATGAACAGGAGACCCAGGCAGCGGCCGCGGCGGCAGCGGAGCAGGCAGGGATTCTCGAGGAGCAGCGGGATGCGCTGACCGAAGAGGCGCAGGCCGAGCGGCAGGCGCATCGCCAGATTGGTGAATTGATCCGCAAGGCGCGTGGCGCGCTCAGTGGCGGCAGCAGCGCCCGCGCGGCCTCGGTTCGACGGACCATCGAGAAGAAGCTGTTGGGAGCGCCGCCGTTGCCGGCCCCGCTCGCCGGCCAGTTGCTGCAGCTCGACCCGCAGCTCGACGAGTTGAAGGACTGGAAGCGTTTTTCGGTGACGCCGAAGCGCGC
>CAMLNE010000251.1 GCA_946481265.1 uncultured Panacagrimonas sp.
CCACGGTGCATCCAGTTGCCAGAGACCGTCCATGCAATTGCGTCCGTGATAGCCGTGGATCGGCTCGCAATTTTCCGGCCCGGGTGCCTGCGAAGCGCGTGCAGGCCGGGGATGCTCCGCGTGCTGGCGGATTCGCCCGGGAGTGTCCGGAACAGGCGTGCGACTTGCCCGGCGCGCGCGGAAGCCCGAAGGTTCGATCCCCTATCGACCATTTCTCGAGATCCATGTCTTCTTCACTTCAGCCGTTCCGGGTGCAGGTCGCGCAGGCCGACCTCGATGACCTGCACATGCGCCTGGCGCGCACCCGCTGGCCGGAGCGCGAGACGGTGAACGACTGGAGCCAGGGCGTTCCGCTGCAGGCGGCGCGCGAGCTCGTCGACCACTGGCAGCACCGCTACGACTGGCGCCGCTGCGAGGCTGCGCTGAACCGCTACGAGCAGTTCACGACGCTGATCGACGATGTGTCGATCCATTTCCTGCACGTGCGCTCGAAGCACGCCGGGGCGCGCCCGCTGCTGCTCACGCACGGCTGGCCGGGCGCGGTGCTGGAGTTTCTCGACGTCATCGGACCCTTGACCGATCCGACTGCGCACGGCGGGACCGCGGACGATGCCTTTCACCTGGTGATCCCGACGCTGCCGGGCTTCGGCTTTTCCGGCAAACCGGCGGCCACGGGGTGGTCGGTCCCGCATATCGCCAGCGCCTGGCACCAGCTGATGACGCGCCTGGGCTATCGCGAGTACGCGGCGCAGGGTGGCGACTGGGGGGCGGCGGTGACCACCGCGCTCGGCGCACTGCGACCGCCCGGCCTGCAGAGCATCCACGTGAACATGCCGCTGGTGCTGCCGCGCGATCCGGGCAGCGACCACACGCCGCAGGAGGCCGCGATGCTGGCCGCCATGCAGGAATACGCGAAATGGGATTCGGGCTATTCGCACCAGCAGTCCACGCGGCCGCAGACACTGGGCTACGGCCTGGCGGATTCGCCGGTGGGCCAGGCGATGTGGATCTACGAGAAGTTCTGGCGCTGGACCGATTGCGGCGGCGACCCGGCGGGTGTGCTCGGGCTCGACCGGCTCCTCGACATCATCACGCTGTACTGGCTGACCAACAGCGGCGCCTCGTCCGCCCGCCTGTACTGGGAGAGCTACAAGAACGGCTTCTTCGCCGTGCCGCTCGAACTGCCGGTGGGATGCAGCGTCTTCGCCAAGGAGATCTACCGCGCGCCGCGCAGCTGGGCACAGCGCTGCATGTCGCAGCTGATCCACTGGAACGAGCTGGACAAGGGCGGGCACTTCGCCGCCTTCGAGCAGCCGGCGCTGTTCGTCTCCGAATTGCGCGCCTGGGCGCGCTGCATTCCGGGCTGAGACGCTGCCCGACCGATATTTCCCTCCACCCGAATCCGAGAACACAAGATGAGCGAACCGACGTCCTACACCCCGCCCAAGATCTGGACCTGGAACAAGCAGTCCGGCGGGCAATTCGCCAACATCAATCGCCCGGTCGCAGGACCTACCCACGAAAAGGAACTGCCGGTCGGCAAGCACGCCCTGCAGCTGTATTCGCTGGGCACGCCCAACGGCGTGAAGGTGACGCTGATGCTCGAGGAACTGCTGGCCACCGGCCATGCCGGTGCCGAGTACGACGCCTGGCTGATCCGCATCAACGACGGCGACCAGTTCTCCAGCGGCTTCGTCGAGATCAATCCGAACTCGAAGATACCGGCGCTGCTCGACCGCTCCACGCCGATCCCCACGCGGGTGTTCGAGTCCGGCTCGATCCTGCTCTACCTCGCCGAGAAGTTCGGCGCCTTCCTCCCGGCCAGCGGACCGGTACGCACCGAGGCCCTGAACTGGCTGTTCTGGCAGATGGGCAGCGCGCCATACCTCGGTGGTGGCTTCGGCCATTTCTACGCCTACGCGCCCGACAAGATCGAATACGCGATCGATCGCTTCGCGATGGAGACCAAGCGCCAGCTCGATGTGCTGAACCGCCAGCTGGCGGACCATCGCTACCTGGCGGGCAGCGAGTACACGATCGCCGACATGGCGGTGTGGCCCTGGTACGGGGCCCTGGCGAAGGGCCTGATCTATGACGCCGGCGAGTTCCTGCAGGTCCAGGAGTACACCCACGTGCAGCGCTGGACCGACGAGATCGGCGCGCGTCCGGCCGCCAAGCGTGGCCGGATGGTGAACCGCACCTGGGGCGAGCCGCACAGCCAGCTGTGGGAGCGGCACGACGCGAGCGATTTCGATCTGCGCACGCAGGATCGGATCGGCGAGAAACCCTAGAGCGCGACCGGCGGGTACCGGGGCGCAGGCCGCAAGGCGGCTGCGCCAGATCCGCCGTGCGCCGGTGCCGTGCGCGCGGGCCGCACGCCATGCAAGGACGGGCAGGGACACGTCGCGCCGTTTGCCCACCCCCGCGGCGCAGACCGATGCGCAGGCCGAGGCCGTTTCCACGAGATGCGATCGCGGGCCGACCGCGCGCGGCCCGGAAGCGACTTGCGCGTAATGCCATGTGTTCTGCGCCTCAGGCCAAGTCTGGAAGCGCGATCGGGTGCACTGTCGTGCCATACCGGGCATCAGACCCGACATTCAGCACACGCGACCGAGGAGCAACCTCCGCATGAACCCTCATTTCGACGTCATCGTCATCGGTGCCGGATTCACCGGCCTGTACGCCGTGCACAGGCTGCGCGACGAACTCGGTCTGAAGGTGGTGGGTCTCGACGCCGCCGGCGGGCCGGGCGGCACCTGGTGGTGGAACCGCTACCCCGGCGCGCGATGCGACATCGAGTCGGTGCACTACTCGTACTCGTTCTCGGACGAGATCCAGCGTGAATGGAAGTGGTCCGAGCGCTATGCCGCGCAGCCGGAGATCCTGCGCTACCTGGAGTTCGTGGCCGACAAGCTGGACCTGCGCCGCTCGTTCCGCTTCGGACAACGCGTGACCTCGACGGTATGGAACGATGCCGCCGCGCACTGGACCGTGACCACCGACACCGGCGAAACGATCACCGCGCGCTTCGTCATCGCCGGCACCGGCAATGTCACGGTGCCCAAGTCGCGGGCCGAGTTCCCCGGAATCGAGCGCTTCAAGGGGCCGGTGTATGCCACCGGCCGCTGGCCGCACGAGGGCGTCGACTTCACCGGCATGCGCGTCGGCGTGATCGGAACGGGCTCGAGCGGCATCCAGGTGATTCCGCAGGTGGCCAAGCAGGCGGCGCAGCTCACCGTGTTCCAGCGCACGCCGAACTACGCCGTGGCGATGCAGAACAAAAAGCTCACTCCCGAACAGCAGGAGTGGAACGCACAGAACGCGAAGCAGTTGCGTGACAAGGCGCGGCTGCGTTTCCTGGGCGTGCCCTACGCCAACCCCGCGCCGAGCGCGCTCGAGGTCAGCCCGGAGGTGCGCAAGGCGCGCTACGAGGAACTGTGGGAGAAGGGCGGCTTCAACCTACTGGTGTCGAGCTATGCCGATCTGCTGATGGACGAGCGCGCCAACGCCACCGTGGCGGAGTTTGTCCGCGAAAAGATCCGCGGGAAGGTCAAGGACCCGGCGGTGGCCGAGATCCTGTGTCCCAAGGATCATCCCTACGCGACCAAGCGGCCGACCGTGGAAGAGGACTACTACGAAACCTTCAATCGCGAGAACGTCAGCCTGGTCGACCTGCGCGCCACGCCGCTGCAGGAAGTGACCGCCAAGGGCATCCGTACCAGCGATGGGGAACACGAGTTCGACGCGATCATCATGGCGACGGGCTTCGATGCCGTGACCGGTGCGTTGTTCGCGCTGGGCATCGTCGGTCGCGACGGCCTGCGCCTGCAGGATCGCTGGGCCCACGGTCCGAAAACCTACCTCGGCATCGCAAGCGCGGAATTTCCAAACCTGTTCACCATCACCGGCCCGACCAGCGCCGTCATCCTCTACAACAACCCGCTGGCGATCGAGGACCACGTCGATTTCGCGGTCGATGCGATCAAGCATGTGCTCGACAAGGGCGCAACGACCTTCGAGGCGGACGCCGCCGCGGAAACCGCCTGGTTCAAGATGGCGAGCGACACGCTGAACATGACGCTCTTCCCGCGCGCCAACTCCTGGTACATGGGCGCCAACGTTCCCGGCAAGCCGCGCAGCGTGTTCATGTTCGCCGGCTCGGCGCCGCTGTATCGCGAGATGTGCCGGGAGGTGGTGGAGCGTGGCTATGCGGGTTTCCGCATCGACGGCGCACCGGCGGATCGCGTGCCGCCGATGATCCAGATCGACGCCGCCGTGGCGGGTGTCGTGGGCGCCATGCTGATGCAGGAGGTCAAGCCGCTCGAGGAGTGCTCGATCGAGGAGGCGCGAGCCGTGGTCGAGAGCTTCATCGACATGCAGAAGCCGGTGCCGGCGTCCGTCGAGCGGATCGAGACGCGCTATCCGGGACCGGCAGACACGCGCCCGGTCTATATCTACAAGCCGAAGAACGCGAAGGGCCCGTTGCCGGTGCTCGTCTACCTGCACGGCGGCGGTTTCATCGCCGGCAGCATCGACATGTGCGCCGGCGTCTGCGGCGGCATGGCCGAGGACCTGCAGGCCATCGTGGTCGCGCCGAGCTATCGCCTGGCGCCGGAAGCGCCGTTCCCGGCGGCCACCGACGACACGTTCGCGGCCCTGCGCTGGACGGCGGCGACGATCGCGCGCCACGGCGGTGATCCGGCGCGGCTGGTCGTGATGGGCGAAAGCGCCGGTGGCCTGCTCGCCGCCGTCGCGGCGCAGCGGGCACGTGACGAAGGCGGGCCGGCATTGAGCGGCCAGGTACTGGTGTATCCGACGATCGATATCGAGGCGGACACCCGCTCGCGGGTCGAGTACGCCGCGGGCCCGGTGCTGAAGACCCAGGCCGCGATCGGCATGTGGACGGCCTATCTCGGCGACACCGCCAAGGCCGCTTCGCCGCTGGCCTCTCCGCGCCGGGCGAAATCGCTGGCCGGCCTGGCGCCCGCGCTGGTCCTCTCCGCGGAATGCGATCCGACCCGCGACGAGGGCGAGGAGTACGGCCGCGCGATGCAGGCGGCCGGTGTCCCCGTGCGCATCCACCGGCTCGAGGGCATGGTCCACGCGGTGTTCTACATGTCGCGCCACGTCCCGCGGACCGAGGAGATCACCGAGCAGGTCGCTGCCTTCCTCGACTCGCTCGCCGCCAAACCGCGGGCCGTCGAGGCCGAGACCCTGGCCTGAAGTCGGCGCCGCCCCCGGACGATGTCCGGTGGGCGGCCAGGCCGGCGACGCCGCCGGAACGCGGTCGGCGCTGCCGGCGCGCGGTGATTCAGGACCGCGCGGCGGCGGCCGGGACGCGCGAATGCAGACCCAGCGCGATCAGCGTCAGCGCCGCGAGGGCGAGCCAGGGCAGCAGCAGGAGATTGAGCGTCTGCCAGCCGAAGACCTGGAGCAGCGGCGCCGCCCCGAAGGAACAGGCAAGTCCCACGACGAACACCACCATGTCGTTGGTCGCCTGCGCGCTGCTCTTCTCGGCCGGCGTGTGGGTGGTGGTCAGCAAGGCCGTACCGCCGATGTAGAGGAAGTTCCAGCCGACCCCCAGCAGGACCAGCGCGCTGGCGAAGGATCCGAAGCCGGTGCCGGTCGAGGTCATCAGCACGTGCCCGCTGATCAGCATCACGCCGCTGAACATCACCGGCAGCACGCCGTACCGCGCGATCAGCGACCCCGTGAAGAACGAGGGGAGGAACATGCCGATGACGTGCAGCTGGATCACCGTGGCCGCCGCGCCCAGGTCGTGATGGTGGTGCCCCATGGCGATCGGTGTCGCCGTCATCGCCAGGATCATCACGCCGAAGCCGGTCGCGGCACCGAACAGCGCGCCCAGGTAGGTCGGTTGCGTGACGACCTCGCGCCAGCGGCGACGCGGCGCGGCGCCGATCCCGCCGGGATCCTCCGCCGGTATGCGCAGGCGGGAAAGAACCAGGCATCCCACGGCCGACAGGCCGGCCAGGATCAGGAAGGAGCCCGCGTAGAGCGGCGTGGGCAGCGAGCCCTCCAGGCGGACCAGCGCGGGGCCGAGTAGCGCGGCAACCACGCCCCCGGCCAGCACCAGGGCGATCGCGCGTGGCCGGAACGCCTCGCTGGCGACCTCGCCGGCGGCGAACCGGTAGACCTGGGCGAAGGCCGCGTACATGCCGAACAGGAAGGTTCCCAGCGACAGGATCCACAGCGCGCCGCGGTAGATGCCGACGGCGCAGACGATGCCGCCGGCGACCCCGAGCAGGGTCCCGATCACGAATCCGGCGCGGCGGCCCAGGGTGGCCATCAGCGACGAGGCCGGGAACATCGCCACA
>CAMLNE010000252.1 GCA_946481265.1 uncultured Panacagrimonas sp.
CGGGCTGCGAAGCCACGGGCTTTCTCCTTTCCTGAATCCCCCGGCACCCGGCTTCGCGCCGGGCTGCACGGTGGTGCGCGCGCAATTTTGTTCAAAGACGGGTGCCCGAATGTTCAAGCGCCGGTGACGGCGTCCTCCTAGTCTCCGAACGCGGTGCCGCAGCGATGGCGGCACGTCGCACAAGAACGAGCCGGCTCGCTCTGATCCTGGTGCGGGCCCACCAGGAGAACAAGGATGAAGCCCACACGGCACACCCGGATCAGCGGCAACAGGAACTGGATCGCGCTCGATTCCGGCGGGACCATGACCGATGCGGTGGTGCTGGATACGTCGGGACAGTTCCTCGTCGGGAAATTCCTGACCAACAAGCAGAACGAATCGATCAGCGTGCTCGGTGCGATCACCGACGCCGCCAAGACCGCCGGTCGCGACCTGCGCAGCACCATGTCGCAGGCCGAGATCATCGTGTACGCCGGCACGATCATGCTCAACACGCTGCTCTCGCGCACCGGCGCGAAGGTGGGCCTGATCGTCAGCCAGGGTTTCGAGGATTACCTGCTGATGGAGAAGGCCGAGGGCGGATGGCTGAGCTATCCGTACTCGGACCGTCTGCATACGGTCACGCACTACCACCAGGATCCCACCGTCCCACGCGAGCGCATCATCGGCGCGCAGGAGCGGCTCGACATGTTCGGCACGGCGGTGATCCCGCTGCGCGAGCAGGACGTGGTGGAGGCCACGAAGCGATTCGTCGCGATGGGCTGCGACACGATTGCCGTGATGTTCCTGTGGTCGCACATGAACCCGGTGCACGAACAGGCGGCCGAAAAGGCGATCCGCTCGGTCGACAAGGACATACCCGTGGTGCTCTCGTCAGCGATGTCGCCGACGCACAAGGAATACTCGCGCCTGGCCTCGGTCGTGGCACAGGCCTATGCCGGCGAGCGCGCGCGCAAGCACTTTCGCAATGTCGAGCAGCGCGCACGCGAGGAAGGCTTCGACCGGGAAGTCTCGACCCTGCTGGCGCATGGCGGAACGGTACCGATCAACACCCCGCGCCTGTACGAGTCCTACGTCTCGGGGCCCGTGGGAGGCGTGCTCGGCGCACAGTATGTCGGCGAGATCATGGGCACCGGCAACGTGGTGGGCTGCGACATCGGCGGCACCAGCTTCGACGTCGGCATCATCCGCGATGGGCTGATTCCGATCGTGCGTGAACCGGCCCTGCTGAGCTTTCGCACCAACATCCCGATGATCCACACCGAGTCCATCGGCGCGGGCATGGGTTCGGAACTGGGCGTGCACCCGCTGACGGGCAAGCTGACGGTCGGCCCGAAGAGCGCGGGCTCGGACGTCGGGCGCTGCTACAAGTGGCCGACGCCGACCATCACCGACTGCCACATCCTGCTCGGGTACCTGAACCCGAAGTATTTCCTGGGTGGCGATGTGCAGCTCGATCTCGATGCGGCGATCAAGGCGCTCGAGCCGATGGCCAGGCACTTCAACACCAAGACCTTCGAGTTCGCCGAGCGCGCGCACAAGCTGGTGTGCAGCTACATGCAGGAATTCCTGGTGAACATGCTGCGCGGTCGCGGCTACAACATGAAGGAATACTCGCTGGCGATGTACGGCGGCGGCGGTCCGCTGGGCCTGGCCGACGTGATCGACGGCATTGCGCACGACCTGGGCGACATCGTCACCTTTCCCTTCGCCGCCGTGTTCAGCGCCTTCGGGGTGCTCTGCGCACCACGGCGCTATCGCTATCACCAGTCGATCCTGGCCGGTGCGCCGCCGCTGGGCGCGCCCGCCGCGGAGGCCGCCCGGCTGCACGCCGCGGGCGCGATCAGCGAGGCCTGGGAGCACCTCGAGGCGCGCGCCCGCGCGGACTTCAAGCTGCACGGCTGGAGCTTCAAGGATGCAAGGCTCTCGCGCAGCGCCTACGTGCGATTCACCAACCAGCTGTCGGACTTCGAGGTGCTGTGGCCATCGGCACGGCTCAAGTCGCTGGGCGATGTGCAGGATCTGCTGAACCGCTTCGAGAAGGTCTACACGACGATCTACCCTTCGCAGGCGCTGTACAGCGAGGTCGGCTACCAGATCCTGGAGGTGGCGCTGACCGCCGACGTGCTGACCCCAAAGCCCCGGCTGCCGATCCTGAAGAAGAAAGGGCCCAGGCCGTCGTCGGCCTCGGAGAAGGGCACGCGCAAGGTGTACTGGCGCGGAAAGATGCTGGACTTCCGCATCTACGAAATGGATCCGCTAGAGCCCGGCAATGTCATCAAGGGGCCGGCGATCATCGAGCACCCCGCCACGACCCTGCTGGTGGCACCCGGCGATCACGTGGAGCTGGATAACCGGCGCCTGATCCACTATCGCCCGGGCGCGACACGCTGATGGGCCGCAAGTACAAGCCGATTGCGCGCGGCCCGGACGTCGTGCGTCACGAACGCGGCAGATCCGGGTGTTCCCCATTTTTCCGAGCGTGGATCGCGGGCCCTGCCCGCACCGCGCCAGTGAGGAGATGACGATGGCGACCAGGAAGGCGACGAAGACGGGCTCGCGGAAAACGCCGGCGGCACAGCGCACGGCGGCGAGCAAGAAGAAGCCCGTCGCAGGCAGGAAGCTGGCTGCCGGCGCCAGGAAGGCATCCGCCGGCGCGAAAAAGCAAACGCTGCTGCAGCGGCTCGATCGTTCCGAGGCGCTGTTCCGCAAGACCGGTCACTACCAGGGTCTGCGCAAGCTGGCGCTGCACGACGCCGATCCGCTCAAGTTCGAGGCGTTCCACTCGCGCATCATGAGCACCATCATCTCGGTGCGCGACACCATGAAGTACATCGCCTCGAGCCCCGCGGTGCGCGATTTCGAGGAGTTCGTGATCGGCCTGTACACGCCCGAGGGCGATGCCATCGCCTTGTCGACCGGCATCATGGTCCACGTCCACACGCTGTCCGAGTTCATCAAGTTCATGATCCGGAACGGCTACGAGGATGATCCCAGGATCCGCCCGGGCGACATCTTCGAGAACAACGAGGCCTGGGCCGGCGGTGTGCACACGCCCGACGTGATGACCTGCATCCCCGTGTTCCATGGCGACAAGCTGATTGCCTGGATCGGCGCGGTGACACACGAGCTGGAGTCAGGCACGTATGAAGGGCCGGGCATGTCGGTGTTCGCGCCCGACCGCTACGGTGAGGGACTGCACATCTCGGCCGAGAAGGTGGGCGAAGAGGATCACTTCCGTCGCGACTACCTGATCCGGCTGAAGATGAACCTGCGCAACTCCAACTGGTGGAGCCTCGACGACAAGTCGAAGCTCTCCGGCTGCCTGATGGTGCGCGAGGCGCTGTACAAGATCATCGACAGCTACGGCCTGGGCTACTACGAGAACGGCATCCAGGAGCTGATCGAGGAAGGCCGGCGCAATTTCATCAAGCGCGTGAAGACCACGATGGTGCCCGGCACCTATCGTGGCGTGACCCTGCCGGTGCACAAGCGCAGCCACGTGCAGTACGTGCACCCGCTGGCCAAGGGCGACTTCATCGACTTCGTCTACAACGAGATGAAGGTGACGCGCGAGGGGCATTTCGAACTGGACTTCGAGGGCAGCACCGGCTGGAGCTTCCATCCGTTCAATTGCGCGGTCGGCCCCATGAATGGCGGCTTCTGGATCACGCTCACGCAGCTGCTCGCCTACGACGGGCGCGTCAACGACGGGGCCTACCTGGCGGTCACGCAGTACCTGCCGGAAGGATCGATCGTCAATGCCAACTACGGTGGCGCGGCGACCTCGCTGGCCTGGTGGACCCTGATCCCGATCTTCGCCAACGTCTGGCGCATGATCGGCATGAGCTGGTTCGCGCGTGGCTTCGTCGAGGAGATCGTGATGTCGACGCCGACCTGCATGGCCGGCGTGGCCGGATTCGACCAGTACGGCAATGCCACCGGCTACCAGAACTTCGAGATGGCGGGCGAGAGCTTCGGCGCCCGCGGCGTCGCCGACGGCATGGACTGCGGCTCGCCGATCTGGAACTCGGAGGGGATCCAGGGGGACGCCGAGGTGTGGGAGATGACCGGCCCCAACCTCTACCTCAACCGCAGCTTCACGCAGAACCATCAGGCGCTCGGCAAGTTCCGCGGCGGGCATGCCTGGGAATCGCTGTGGATGGTGAAGAACTCGCGGCTGGTGAATGTCACGCTGACCGGCTCTGGCGCCTGCAACGGCGGTGTTTTCCACAAGGGCATGTACGGCGGCTATCCGGCGCCGGGCTGGAAATGCCTGTGGGCCTCGGGCACCAATCTCAAGGAGCTGATCGCCGGGAACGAGAAGCTGCCGACCACGATCGAGGAGGCGGCCGCGATGCTCGAGGACGGGCGCATCCAGGCCCGGGAGTGGTACTGCGGACCGCTCAACCAGTGGTCTCCCAACCTGTCCGACCACGATCTGTTCGGCGTGGTCTACCAGGGCGGCTCCGGTTACGGCGACGTGCTCGAACGCGACGTGCGCCTGATCGAACGCGATCTGGCCAACCAGCTGGTGACGCCCGAATTCGCGAAGAAGGCCTATGGCTACGACGGTGCGAACACCGAGGCCGAACGCGAGGCGCGACGCAAGAAGCGCCTTGCCGAGTCCGTGCCGGCGGAACAGTGGTGGGCCCAGGAACGCCGGCGGGCGAAGTCGGGCGAGGTCGGCACCATCGTGGCGCAGACCTATGCGCGCTCGGCCAAGCTGTCCACCAAGCTCAAGGACCTGTACCTGAAATTCTGGGAGATCGACGAGTTCCCGTATGCCGACACCGGTGAGGCCGATTTCACCGTCACGACGCCGACCGGGTTCTATTTCCCGAAGTCACCCGTCCGGGAAAAGAAGGCTGCCTGAGGAGAACGCGCCATGAGCGAAACCACTTCCGCCGAGGTCACCCGCGCGCTGGTCGACCGGCAGCTTGCCTGGCCGGATCTGCTCAAGCTGATGCGCCAGCCCAAGTCGCCGAAGCGCTTCGACGAGACCGTCGCCGCGATGCAGGGGCGGGTGGACTGGAAGGAACCGATCCTGCTGCCGCTGGGCGAAAACCTGTTCATCGTGGCCAAGGGCGGCCGCGCCATCATCAAGACCACGGCCGGCGCGGAACTGTGCGGCTGGAACGAGAACTGGAAGATGAAGTGCCGCGTGATCGTGCGTCGCACGCGCGAGGACCTGGAGGCCATCTACCCGCCCGAGCACCTGACCATCGACAGCGATCTCGTGGAATTGCGCGAATGGTATTGCCCGGCCAGCGGCACCCTGCTCGACGTGGACTGCGTGCCGCCGGCGTACCCGGTGGAAATCGATTTCACGCCGGACCTGAAGGCGTTCTACGAGGAGTGGCTCGGCAGGCCCTTGCCCGTGAAACTCTAGGGCTGGCCGGGGGTGGGGCGGTGCCGCCTGCCTCCCGGCGCACGCCGGCTGCTCCGCCGGGTGAGGGTGGCTCCTAGGTTCTCGCCAACGCCGGCGAGGTGCACACTCCGGCGACCATCAAGAGGGCCGGCCCTGCGCACGGCCCCGTGGATCGCGCACTGGACGGAGAAAGCGCATGCATGTCGGAGCCTGCCCCATCTTCCAGGCCATCGGCCGCAAGGACGACGCCGAGATCTACCGCAACGAACTGCGCCTGGGCGACCTGATCGAGCCACTCGGATTCGACTCCCTGTGGGGTGTCGAACACCACTTCACCGACTACACGATGTGCCCGGACGTGTTCCAGCACCTCGCGTACTTCGCAGGCCGCACGCGCAGGGTCCAGCTCGGCTCGATGGTCGTCGTGCTGCCCTGGAACGATCCGATGCGCGTCGCCGAGAAGGTGTCGATGCTCGATCACCAGAGCAACGGCCGCGCGATCCTTGGCGTGGGCCGTGGCCTGGGTCGCGTCGAGTTCGAAGGCTTCGGCGTGGACCAGAACGAGAGTCGCCCGCGCTTCATCGAGTCTGCCGAGATGGTGCTCGAAGGACTCGAGCGGGGCTGGTGCGAGTACGACGGGGAGTTCATCAAGCAGGCGCGACGCGACATCCGTCCGCGACCGCTCAGGGGGTTCCGCGGACGCTCCTACGCCGCGGCGATGTCGCCGGAGTCCCAACCGATCATGGCGCGCCTGGGAGTGGGCCTGCTGGTCATCCCGATGAAGCCCTGGGAGGTCCACGCAGCCGAGATCGAGGCCTATCGAACCGCGTACCGCCAGTATCAGAACACCGAGGCGCCCGCGCCCTGGATCACCAGCTGGGTGTTCTGCGACGACGACGCCGCGCGTGCCG
>CAMLNE010000253.1 GCA_946481265.1 uncultured Panacagrimonas sp.
CCCTTTGCGCCTTTGCGGTTGAATTGCCCGGGAACCGCGACTACACCGGCTCCCAGGTGAAGACGTCGGATGAGCGGTCGAGCTTGAAGAAGGAGGCGCGCAGCGCGGGCAGCGCGCGATCCAGGCAGGACTGCGCGGTCCAGCCCTCGCCTGCATGCACCGAGCGGATCGGGCGCGGCTGGCTGAACAGGTAGATCTCGTTGCGGCGCACGCCGAACAGCTGTCCGCTGACATCCCTGGCCCCGTCGCTGCACAGCGCCACCACGAAGGGCGCGATCTTGTCGGCCGTCATCATCCTGTTGATGCGGTTGCGCTCGGCGTTCTCCGGCGTGTCCGGGATGCTGCTGACCATGCGCGTGTAGGCGAAGGGCGCGATGGCGTTGGAGCGCACGCCGAACTTCTGCATGTCCAGCGCGATGCTCTTGGACAGCGCGGCGACGCCCATCTTCGCTGCGGCGTAGTTGGACTGTCCGAAATTGCCGATCAGGCCGGATGTCGAGGTCATGTGGACGAAGCTGCCCTTCTGCTTGTCCTTGAAATGCGGCGCCGCCGCGCGGGCCACGTTGAAGCAGCCGGTGAGGTTGACCTGGATCACCGCGTTCCATTCTTCCTGCGACATCTTGTGGAAGATCGTGTCGCGCAGGATGCCGGCGTTGTTGACGATGGCATCGACATCGCCGAAGGCCTTCATGGCGTTGGCGAACAGCGCATGTGCGCCGTCCCAGCTCGCCACGTTGGAGCCGTCGGCGATCGCCTCGCCGCCGGCCGCCCGGATCTGCTGCACCACCTCCTCGGCGGGTCCCAGGCTGCCGCCCTCGCCGCCCTGGCCGACGCCCAGGTCGTTGACCACCACCCGCCCGCCCTCCTTGGCGGCGAGCTTGGCGATCTCCGCGCCGACCCCGCGGCCGGCGCCGGTCACGATCACCACCTTGCCCTTCAGAACGTCTGCCATTGGCCAGCATCCTCTCGACTGTCCGGCGGCATCGCGTGCCGTCGATGATATGGTACGGTACACTACTATCTCACGAAGCCAACCCGTCCAACACCCCCCGAGCGAGGAATACCCGTGCCCAATTACAAGGACATCACCTACGAAGTCGGCGAGAACGCGGTCCGGATCACGATCAATCGCCCGGACGTATTCAACGCCTTCCGCACCCAGACGGTCGAGGAGCTGATCGACGCGTTCAAGCGGGCGGACGAGGAGAAGACCGTCAATGCCGTGATCTTCGGCGGCGCCGGCGACAAGGCGTTCTGCACCGGTGGTGACCAGAAGGTTCACCTTTCCGACGACGGCCTGTACGGGCCGCGCGGCATGGTCGGCCTGCCCATCGAGGAACTGCACAGCGCCATGCGCGACTGCCGCAAGGTCGTGATCGCCCGCGTCCAGGGCTTCGCCATCGGCGGCGGCAATGTGTTCTGCACGATCTGCGACCTGACGATCGCCTCCGAGAAGGCGCAGTTCGGCCAGGTCGGCCCCAAGGTCGGCTCGGTCGATCCAGGCTTCGGCACCGCCTACCTCGCCCGCCTGGTCGGCGAGAAGAAGGCGCGCGAGATCTGGTTCCTGTGCCGCCGCTACAAGGCGCAGGAAGCCCTCGAGATGGGCCTGATCAACAAGGTCGTGCCGCACGACCAGCTCGACGCCGAGTGCGAAGCCTGGGCCGCCGAGATCAACGCGCTGTCGCCCACCGCCATCGCCATCGCCAAGCGCTCGTTCAACGCGGACTCCGAGAACATCCGGGGCCTGAGCCTCCTCGGCATCGCGGCCGTGAAGGGCTTCTACCAGGGCGAGGAATCCCGCGAAGGCGTCAAGGCCTTCAACGAGAAGCGCAAGCCGGATTTCAAGAAGTACGTCTGATCTGCTGCAGACGTTCGCCTCGAAAGCGAAATACCGCAAAGGCGCAAAGGGAACAGAAAGGACGCAAAGGAAGCATTGAGGCGGGCGCCGTCAGCGCTCGATGACCGGAAATCTTTGCGTCCTCCTCTTTGCCGTTCTTTGCGCCTTTGCGGTGAGATTTTCACGACCTCAAAACGAGCCGCGCTCGATGACCGACACGAACATCCATACCGAACTCGACGCCGACGGCGTCCTGCTGGCCCGCATCGACATGCCGGGTCGCGCCATGAACGTGTTCTCGCGCGCGCTGATGGATGCGCTCGAGCAGCTCGTGCGGCGCGCCGAGACGGATGCCGCGGTCAAGGCCGTGGTGCTGACCTCGGGCAAGGCGAGTTTCCTGGCCGGCGCGGACCTGGAGATGATCCAGATGTTCACGCAGCGTGCGCTGACCGGCAGCACGCCGGAACTGCACGCGCTGTTCGGCCACCTCGGCCGCCTGTTCCGGCGGCTGGAACGCAATCCGAAGCCCTTCGTCGCGGCCATCAACGGCCTGGCCCTGGGCGGCGGGCTCGAGGTCTGCATGGCCTGCCACGCGCGCGTCGCGGTGGACGATCCGGCGATCCAGCTCGGCCTGCCCGAGATCAAGCTCGGCCTGCTGCCGGGCGCCGGCGGCACCCAGCGCCTGCCGCGCCTGGTCGGGACCGCCAAGGGCATGCAGATGCTGCTGACCGGGGAGCCGGTGGCGCCCGCCGAGGCGCTCGCGCTGGGCCTGGTCGACGAACTCGCCCCGGCCGATCGGCTCATCGAGACCGCGCGGCGCCGGGCGCTCGGCCTGTCGCAGCCGCGGGCGCGCTGGGACCAGCCGGGCGCCCGCTTCTCCCCGGCGCCCTTCGACTTTTCGGACAAGCAGGCCGCCTTCGCCGCGATCGCGCGGGCGGTGGGCATCAGCGACTACCAGCTGCGCTACTACCCCGCGTACCGGGCGATCCTCGAATGCGTGGTCGGCGGCTGGTCGCTGCCGATGACCGAGGGCGGCGAGCACGAGATGCGCATCTTCGTCGAGCTCATGCGCGACGCCGTGGCCGGCAACATGGTGCGCACCCTGTTCCTCAACCGGCAGAAGGCCGCCAAGCTCGGCCTGCTCGCCGCGAGCAGCCCGTTCGCCACCGGCGAGGACGCGCTGCTGGCGCAGGTCCGGCGCGCCCGCGAACAGGCCAGCGCGGCCGGCTGCAACGAGGACGACACCCTGCTGGCGCTGTGCCTGGCGGCGCTGCGCGCCTGGGACCAGGGCCGCGTCGAGCAGCCGGAGCTGGCCGATGTGGCGGTCGTCACGGGCGGGCTGTTTCCCTCCTACACGGGCGGTCCCTTCACCTATGCCACGCAGCGCGGCGCCGAGGATCTGCGCCGCCGCGCACAGGCACGCGGCGGTGAGCTGTTCGCGCTGCCGGCCGGCCTGGACCGCTACTTCGGAACGGCCTGATGGCCGTGGACCGCGCCCGCATCGGCTACAGCCTGCCCGCGTTCGAGGTGCTGGCCAGCGCCGCGCGCATCGCGGCCTTCGCCCGCGCCATCGGCAGCACGGATCCGGCGCCCGCGGTGGCTCCGCCCACCTTCATGAAGGCGGTCGAGGGTGAGCACAACAGCTCGCGCCGCATCCTCGAGGCGCTGGACGTGGACCTCAAGCGCGTGCTGCACGCCGAGCAGCAGTTCGACTACCTCGCGCCGATCCGCTGTGGCGACCTGCTGCGCGTCACGCGCACGGTCACCGACCTCTACGAGCGCAGGAACGGCGCGATGGAATTCATCGTGATCGAGTCCAGCGTCACGCGCGTGGCCGACGGCGAACTCGCCGGGCGCTCGCGCCAGATCGTGCTGGTGCGCCATCCCGTGCCGAAGGCCGCCGCATGAGCGTCGACCTGGAGTCCGCCGTGCCCGGCGTGCCGCTCGTCGAGTACCAGACCGGGCCGATCGACCGCGAGATGCTGGCGCGCTACGCCGAGGCCTCGGGCGACACCAATCCGCTGCACCTGGACCCGGCGTTCGCCCGCAAGGCCGGATTCGATGACGTGATCGTGCATGGCATGCTGTCGATGGCCCTGCTGGGGCGGCTGCTGACGGCGCACTTCCCGGCGGAGCGGCTGCTCGACTTCAGTGCGCGCTTCACCGGCATCGTCGGCGTCGGCCAGTCGCTGCGCTGCGTGGCGCGCCTGGAGCGCCGCGACGAGGCGCAGGCGGTCCTGGCGCTGGAGGGTTTCGATGCCTCCGGCGCCAGCGTGATCAGCGGCAGCGCCCGCATCGCGCTTCGCTGAACCGCGCCGGGCAGCCCGCGGCGCGCGACGATGGCGTGAACCCAGCAGAGGATTCGACATGCCGGAAAAGCTGAGCCTGGACCAGGTCCTCGAGCGTCTCGCGCCGGGCATGACCGTCTTCGTCCCGGGCATGTCCGGCGAAAGCCTGGCCCTGTACGAGGCACTGCGCCAGAACCCGGAGGCGGCCGCGGGCCTGCGCTTCGTCGGCGCCCATTTCCCCGGCATCAACCGCTCCGACTACCTGGGCCTGCACCCCAGTGCCCGGCAACGGGCGTACTTCATGACGCCCAGCCTGCGCGCCGGCATGGCCGATGGCCGGGCCCAGCTGGTTGCGACCGATTACCCCACGGCCTACCGCGACCTGGCGGCGCTCGCGCCGCAGATCGACATCGCCTTCGTCCAGGTCAGCCCACCGGATGCGAACGGCGACTGCAGCCTGGGCCTGTCCTGCGACTTCCAGCCCGCGGTGTGGGCCGCTGCGCGCCAGCGCATCGCGCACATCAACCCGCAGATGCCGCGCACGCGAGGATCGTTCTCGATCCGCTACGCCGACCTCGACGCGGTGTTCGAGGCCGCGCAGGACGTGCTCACCTACGACGGCGGTACACCGGGCGAGGCGATGCGTGCCCATGGCGCGCGCGTGGCCAGCCTGGTGCGCGACGGCGACACGCTCGAGTTCGGGGTCGGCAAGCTGCAGGCCGGCATCCTGGGCGCGCTGGCCGACCACCGGCGACTGCGCGTCTGGTCCGGCATGGCCTCGACGCCGGTGCTCGACCTGCTGGATCGCGGCGTGGTGAGCGGCAAGGCTTCGATCACCATCGGCGTGGCGCTGGGCGACCGTGCGCTGTACGAGCGCGCGGCCAGCGACGACTGCTTCCACTTCCGTCCGGTCTCGGAGACCCACGACGTCCGCCGCATGGCCGCCCTGCCGAATTTCGTGGCGATCAATTCCGCCGTGGAGGTCGACCTGTTCGGGCAGGTCAACGCGGATTCGGTCAACGGCAGGCTGGTGGCCGGGGTCGGTGGTCTTCCGGCCTTCGTGGCCGGCGCGTCGCTATCGGAAGGTGGGCGTTCGATCATCGCCCTGCCCGCCGCGACCGACGACGGCCGGCACAGCCGTATCGTCGCGCGCCTGTCCGGCTCGGGCCTGGTCGCGCTGCCACGCCACACGGCCGACCTGGTCGTGACCGAGCACGGCATCGCGGACCTGCGCGGCCTGGACGTGCACGCCCGGGCAAGAGCCCTGATCGACATCGCGGCGCCGGCCATGCGCGAGTCCCTGGCCAGCGCCTGGGACAGCGTGGCGCGCGGACTGTAGACAAGGACCCGAATCCTTCGCGATCGCCGGCCCGATGCCTGCTCACAGCCGGCTGACGCGGGCGCAATCGAGCCGGAAACGCAGCCGGACCCTGGCTGGAAGCATCGCCGGTAGCGTGGCTAGAATCGGCGCGGCAGCCTCCGACTGCCGCGCTGCGCGCGGATCCCGCCGAAGCGCCTTCCGATTGGGGGGATCATGGCAAACGCACCATTCACACCCGGCCAGTACAACGCGTTCAAGAACCACGTGAACCTCGAGTGGTTGCGAACCAAGGCCAGGCAGAACCAGGCGGTGGCCCAGGATCTGATCCGGGCGAAGATCGTCCCCGCCATCGAGTCCGCCTTTCCCGGGCGCACGACCGACATCTGCATCAGCTGGGTCGCGGACCAGGTCGGCACACCCTGGGGGAATGTCCTTGCGCCGAACGTGACGGTCAGTGGCCGGGTGCACGTCGATGCCGTGTGCGAGGTCGAAGGCCAGGATGCGGGCATCGCGACGGCCGTGAAGTCGATATTCAACAAGACGGCCGAGGGACGCTCGTCACCCGGGAAGAAGACCCATATCCGCCATATCCACGCGGGTGCGCACAACGTGAACCTGGTGTTCGACTACAGCACCGCGACGGTCCTGGGGATTGCCCGCGAACATTTCTCGGGTGGGCTGAGCAATGCGCAGGACACGATCTTCTCCCGCTGTGGCGGTCCGACGCTCACCATGCGGGTGACGGGCAAGACGGTCAGTCGCTAGCCCGCATTTCTCACAGGTCGCCGGAGAATCCGCTTCGATCTACTGATCTGA
>CAMLNE010000254.1 GCA_946481265.1 uncultured Panacagrimonas sp.
AGCCGGCTCGGACCGATGGCCTATGCATCCGCGCCGTCGCGTGTCATCGGGTGAACACTTCGCGTCGAGCCGGCCGCGCCCACACCGCGTGCGATGTCCAGGTCAAGCGGCCTAACTGGCGTTTCGACGGGGCGGTCCGGCAATACCTGCGGCGCTGCCTGCAGCCACACCCGCCGCGCATCGCCGCGTTTCTGCATCGGGCGGCCTGCCCGCGCCCATGGGTGGACGGCGCGGGCAGCCCTGCGCGTGCCCTACTCCGGCTCGAGATCCTTGGCCATCGCGCCGTGCTGCTGCAGCGTCGGCAGGACCTTGGCGGCCCAGGCCTTCACCTCGGCGTCCTTGCTGTCGGTCGACGCCTTGCTGAACAGCGTGACCGCTTCCTTGTGACTGACCACCATGATGTTCTGGTACGCGTTGTCGAAGTCCTCTCCCGGCTTCTCGTCCTTGAGATGGTCGTACATCATCTGGTGGTGCCTGTTCATCGCCTTGGGCAGTGGCACGCTCTTGTCGGTCGCCAGCACCTTGAGCTCGTCGGCGGCCTTGGTGTGATCCGCCACCATCATCTCCGCGAATTTCTTGATCGCCGGATTCTTCGAGGTGGCCAGTGCGAGCTTGGAGGTTTCGATCTCCAGCATCCCGGCCGAAGCGGCCGCCGGGAAGAACTCCTCGTTGGCGGCCGACATCACCATCTCGCCGATCGCCGATGGCTGCATCGGCTCGGCTGGCTCGTCCGCCGCCCAGGCCAGTGGCATGGCCGCGCTGAGTGCGGCCGCCAGACAGATCTTGATGGGGGCATTCATATCGGATTCCTCGCAATGGTTTTTGGCCCCCACCGGCCAGCAACCGCCGTTCCCGCGGCTGCGTCGGAGGGATCGGCACGACGCGGTTCTCCCGTGCGATCCACGGCGCGATCCACGGTGAACCGGCCACCCGCGGGCCCGGCGGTCCCGGCCGGCGCTCCGGGGCATGCCGCGGAAGGGCACCCGGGAATGTGGCGTGCGTGGCCTGCGTATCTCCGAACCGGGAGCACGACATGACGTACACGATCGCCCACACGCGCACCCGCACGCACCTCGGCTGGTGCCGCCATATCGGGACGTCCGGCCGCACGCAGCTGGACCCGTTCCTGCCTGAAGTGCCCTGGACCGGCGCCGTACTCGGCCGCGCATTAGCCGCCCGTATCGCGAAGGCCCGACATGCAAGATCTCGCCGCCGCGCGTGAGCGCATGGTCGAAATGCAGGTCGCACGCCGCGGCGTGCATGACCGGCGCGTGCTCGACGCCATGCGCGAGGTGCCGCGCGAACGCTTCGTCGATCCGGGCTACGAGGAGCTCGCCTACGAGGACGGCGCACTGCCGATCAGCGATGGCCAGACGATCTCCCAGCCCTACATCGTCGCCCTGATGCTGGAGGCGGCGATGATCGAGCCCGGCGACCGCGTGCTGGAGGTCGGTGCCGGCTCCGGCTATGCAGCCGCCGTCGCCAGTCGGCTCGCGCGCCAGGTCCACGCGATCGAGCGCCATCGCACGCTGGCTGCTGCCGCCGCGGGGCGCTTTGCATCGCTGGATTACGACAACATCGAGCTGCGCGTGGCCGACGGCACGCTGGGCTGGGCATCGGCGGCACCGTTCGATGCAATCCTGGTCTCGGCCGGCGGGCCGGAGGCGCCGCGCGCGCTGCTCGACCAGCTGAGCCCCGGCGGTCGCCTGGTGATCCCGGTGGGAACCGGCGCCGGATCGCAGCGTTTGATGCGGTTCACGCGCCGGCCCGACGGCGGCTTCGATACCGACGTGATCGGCGCCGTGCGCTTCGTGCCGCTGATCGGCGAACAGGGCTGGTCCGAGAACGGAAGCCCGTCGGCGCCTCGTCACGATCCGCCACCGTCCGACCCACCGTCCCTGCCACGGATGATCGCGCGTGCGGCCGAGCCCTTGCCCGACGTCGACGATCCGCTGTTCGCCGCGGAATTCGACCGCTTCGCGAGCCGGCGCGTCGTGCTGCTCGGCGAGGCCACGCACGGCACGTCGGAGTTCTACCGCGCCCGTGCGGCGATCACGCGGCGACTGGTGGAGCACCACGGCTTCACGATCATCGCGGTCGAAGCCGACTGGCCCGATGCCGCAAGCATCGATCGCCACGTGCGCCAGCGTCCTGCCGGACCCCGCGCCGAGGCGCGGCGGCGGAGTTTCGAGCGCTTTCCCACCTGGATGTGGCGCAACACCGACGTCGCCGCCTTCGTCGAGTGGCTGCGCATGCACAACGCGCGCACCGCTGCCGCCCGACGCGCCGGCTTCTTCGGCCTCGACCTGTACAACCTGACCGGCTCGATCGCCGCGGTCCTCGAGTATCTCGACGGCGTGGACCCCGAGGCCGCCGCCGTCGCGCGCGAGCGCTACGGCTGCCTGACGCCCTGGCAGAAGGATCCGGCGACCTATGGCCGGGCCATGCTCTCCGAACGCTTCCGTAGCTGCGAGGCGGCGGTGACGGCACAGTGCCGCGCGCTGCTCGATCGCCAGCTCGAGTACGCCGCGGACGGCGACGACGAATTCCTCGACGCCGCGCAGAACGCGCGGCTGGTGGCGTCCGCGGAGCGCTACTACCGCGCGATGTACTACGGCGGCGCCGAGTCCTGGAACCTGCGCGACTCGCACATGTTCCAGACCCTGGAACACCTGCTGGACGCGCGCGGCCCCCACGCCCGGGCGGTCGTGTGGGCACACAACTCGCACATCGGCGATGCGCGCTTCACCGAGATGGGCATGCTGCGCAACGAGCTCAACATCGGACAGCTGTGCCGCGAGCGGTTCGGGGACGAGGCGGCATCGATCGGCTTCGGCACCGACTCGGGCACCGTGGCCGCCGCTTCGGACTGGGGCGGCGATCTCGAACTCAAGCACGTGCGGCCCGGGATCAAGGACAGCATCGAGGGCCTGTGCCATGAAGCCGGCGTGCCGCGCTTCCTGCTCGACCTGTCGCCGCGGCGACATCCGGCGCTGCGACGACGCCTGCTCGATCCGCGCCCTGAACGCTTCATCGGCGTGATCTACCGCCCCGACACCGAGCGGCAGAGCCACTACGCGGACGTGTCGCTGCCAGGGCAGTTCGATGCATTCGTCTGGTTGGACCAGACCACGGCCATCACCCCGCTCGACGACGCGCCGCCCCGCGCCGATGTGCCGGATACCTGGCCTTTCGTACTCTGAAGGCTGCGCATCGCCGTCCGCAGGCGGCCCGGGACTCCGGACGATGTGCGCCGCGCGGGTTCGCTTCTTGCGGCGCGGCAGTCCGCGTCCCGCCTTCCAGGAAGCTCCCTGTTGACTGCTTACAGCGCCACGAATCCGACAAGGCCGAAGCAGAGCACGCAGAATGCAGCGGCGACCAGCGCGAGCAGGCCATCGTGCGCGACCAGCGCCAGGCCGAAAGCCGTCAGTGCCAGGCCCGGTGCGGTATCGGCGAACGGCACCGCCTCGAGCAGGGGCATCACCATGCCCGCCGCCAGGCAGGCGAACGCCAGAATCTGCAGCGCCGGCCTGCGCAGCGCGAACTGCAGCCGCGGCCGCAGCAAGCGATCGACGAATTGCGCCGGGCGTCCCAGCGATCGCAGTCCCTTGCGCAGTCGCTCGGCCGAGGCGCGGCGTCGCAGCAGCCACTGCGGCAGCCACAGGCGACTACGGCCCAGCAGCATCTGGCCGGCCACCAGCACCGCCATCAGCCCCACCGCCGTGGCGGCGCCGGGGATCCCACCCAGCGGGGTGAGCAGCAGCAGGCCGGGCACCAGCAGCGCCGGACCGAAGCTGCGCCGGCCCACCGCTTCGAGCAGGTTCCCGAAGCTCACTTCCTGCTTGTCCTGCGCCGCCTCGCCGAGTTCGTCGAGCAGCGATTCGAGATTCTGTTCCGCCATGGCAGCTGTCCTTCAGGTCGGGGTCCCGTGTTGCGAGCACATCGTCGCCTGAGCATCCCGCGTGCCGCGGCGGCGCGCCTGCTGCCGCTGGCGACGATCGGGCTGGTCGCATGCAGCGGGCCGCAGTCGACGCTCGACACCGCCGGGGTCGAGGCCGCGCGCGTGGCGACGCTGTTCTGGATCATGGCCGCGGGCACCGGCGTGATCTGGCTGATCGTCATGGCGCTGATGCTGCTGGCCGCGCGCCTGCAGCTGCCGACATCCGTGCATGCCCGCGCCGTGCGCGCGCTGATCGCGGCCGGCATCGTCTGGCCGCTGCTGACCTTGACGCCCCTGCTGGTCTGGGGCCTGTCCACGCTCAGCGAACTGCGGCCGGCCGGCGCCAGCCTGCGCATCGCGGTCATCGCCGAACGCTGGTGGTGGCGGGTCCACTATCCGGGCGCGTCGGGCCCGGTGCACAGCGCCAACGAGATCCGCCTGCCGGTCGGCGCGCGCGTCGCGCTGCAACTCGACAGCCGCGATGTCATCCACTCCCTGTGGATTCCCGCACTGGCCGGAAAGATGGACATGCTGCCGGGCCGGCGCACCGAGCTGGTGATCGAGCCCACGCGCACCGGTCGCTATCGCGGTGTCTGCGCGGAGTACTGCGGCAGCGCGCACGCGCAGATGGCACTCGAGGTCGAAGTGATGGAGCCGGCCGCCTTCGAGCGCTGGCTGCAGCAGCAGGCGGCGGATGCACCCGCGCCGCGCAGCGCGCTGGGACGCGAAGGCGCGCGCCGTTTCGCGGCCAATGGCTGCGGTGGCTGCCATGCCATTCGCGGCACGGCGGCGCGCGGCACCATCGGTCCGGACCTGACGCACCTGGCCAGTCGCCTGAGCCTGGCGGCCGGTGAGCTGCCCAACGACGTGGCGGCGCTGCAGGCCTGGATCGCGCAGCCGCATCGCAGCAAGCCCGGCGTGCTGATGCCCGGCTTCGCGCACCTGCCGTCGTCGGAGCGCGCGGCGATCGCCGCCTACCTCGGAGAGCTGCGGTGAGCGATGCCGCGGTGCCCGATCCGGACGTGGAGCGCAAGGCGCAGGCCGCACGCCTGCGCAGCGTGTGGATGCCGCCGAAGGGCTGGCGCTACTGGTCCGAGGTCAACAATGACCAGGTGGGCAGCTGGTACCTGGCGACCGCGTTCGCGTTCTTCCTGTTCGCCGGCGTGCTGGCGCTGCTGATGCGCGTGCAGCTGGCCACGCCGCAGAGCGGATTTCTCGACGCCGATACCTACAACCAGTTCTTCACGCTGCACGGCTCGGTGATGATGTTCCTGTTCGCGGTGCCGGTGTTCGAGGCGTTCTCGATCCGCGTGCTGCCGACCATGCTCGGCGCGCGCGACCTGCCCTTCCCGCGCCTGTCCGCCTACGGCTTCTGGAGTTTCCTGATCGGCGGCGTGTTCGTCTGCGGCTCGATCTTCTTCGACGCCGCGCCGGCCGGCGGCTGGTTCATGTACCCGCCGCTGACCACGCAGTACCAGGAGGGCATCGGCGCGGACGTGTGGCTGCTCGGGTTGTCGTTCATCGAGGTGGCCTCGATCGCGGCGGCGGTGGAGCTGATCGTGGGCATCCTCAAGTGCCGACCGCCGGGCATGCGGCTGCACCTGATGCCGCTCTACGCCTGGTACCTGCTGGTCACCGCCGCGATGATCCTGTTCGCCTTTCCGCCGCTGATCGCGGGCGACCTGCTGTTCGAGCTCGAGCGCGGCTTCGACTGGCCGTTCTTCGATCCCACGCGCGGCGGCGACCCGCTGCTGTGGCAGCACCTGTTCTGGATCTTCGGGCATCCCGAGGTCTACATCGTGTTCCTGCCCTCGGTCGGACTGGTGGCGATGATGGTGCCCACGTTCGCGCGCACGCCGATCCGCGGCTATCGCTGGATCGTGCTGTCCGCGGTGGGCACCGGCTTCATCAGCTTCGCGCTGTGGGTGCATCACATGTACGCGACCGGCCTGCCCGGGCTGTCGCTCGCCTTCTTCTCGGCGGCCTCGGAGGCGGTGGCCATTCCCACCGCCATCCAGATCTTCTGCTTTCTGGCCACCGTGCTGGTTGGCCGCGTGGTGATGGCGGTGCCGATGCTGTTCGTGGCCGGCGCGCTCGCCATCTTCGTGCTCGGCGGCCTGACCGGCGTGATGGTCGCGCTCGCCCCGTTCGACTTCCAGGTGCACGACAGCTACTTCATCGTCGCCCACCTGCACTACGTGCTGATCGGCGGCATGGTCTTCCCGATGTTCGCGGCCATCTACTACTGGCTGCCGATGAGCTCGGCGCGGCCGCTCAGCGAGCGGCTCGGGAAGTGGGTGTTCTGGCTGA
>CAMLNE010000255.1 GCA_946481265.1 uncultured Panacagrimonas sp.
GGAAAGGCCGGCGTCTTCGGCATGGTCATAGGCGGTCAGGCTCTGGTCGTTGCCCACCGTCGTCGAATCGTCGTGCTCGACGCTGGTACTCATGTCCCTCTCGGCATGAATGGTCAGCATCTCGCTGTCCTTCTTGTCCTCGAAGCGGATCTCGTTGAAGGTCTGCGGGTCACCGCCCTTGGTCGAGCGCGTCTTGATGCCGGTCTGCGTGGCGTTCGCAGGCAGGTCGTACGGCGGCATCTGGTCGCCGTTGTAGACACGGCCGGTGATGATCGGCTGGTCCGGGTCCCCCTCGAGGAAGTCGACGATGACCTCCTGCTGGACGCGCGGGATGGCGATCATTCCCCACTTCTTGCCGGCCCAGGGATGCGAGACACGGATCCAGCAGGAGCGGTTCTCCTCCTTGTCCTCGTGCGGCGCGTGGCGATCCCAGTGGAACCGGACCTTCACGCGGCCGAATTCATCGGTATAGATCTCGTCGCCGTCCGGTCCGACCACGGTCGCGGTCTGCGGGCCCTGCACGATCGGCTTGGGCGTGGAGCGGCGCGGGCGGAACTGCTGGCGGCTGGGCACCACCGAAAAGCTGCAGCCGTAGCTGGAGCCTTCGGCGCCCGAGGATTCGTGCGAGCCCAGGGACATCTGGTATGCGGCGCGAGTGACAAGGTACTGGCCGCGATACGTCGGGTGCTGCGTCACGGTCAGCAGTGAGCCGACGCGCAGGGCACGGGCATTGGTGGCCGCGCTGGCGGCCTCGTGACCGGTCTGGAGCTCCTCGAGCCGGATTCCGGCGTACTGCTCGCCGTCCGGCACTTCGACATAGCCACCGGGGTAGTCGAACACCTGCGCCGAGGTGAGCGCCGGCTCCTTCACATTCGGCTTGGTGGCGCGCACCGGCCGCGGCGGCGTCTTGAAGTCGTAGTCCCAGGTCTGCACCTCGCCGCTGCGCATCTCCACCGAGTGCTGCCACTGGTGGATGTACTCCAGGTCCGGCCGCGTGCGCACGCTCTCGTGGTAATAGGGCAGGCTGCCGAAGTTCGGCGTTTCCCTGTGCGTGCTGAAAAGATCGACGAGCACCATCTTGTGCTCGGTCTCGGCGTGCTCGAAGAAATAGTAGATGCCCTCATGCTCCATCAGCCGGCTGATGAAGTTGAAGTCGCTCTCGCGGTACTGGACGCAGTACTCCCATTGGCGGTACTGCCCGCACAGCTTGTCATCGATCGCGACCAGGTCCGGATAATCCTCGAAGACCTTCCTGAGGATGTCCGGCACCGTCATGTTCTGGAAGATGCGGCAGTCGGTCTTGCGCGTCAGGATCCAGGGCCAGGGCCGCAGGACGGCCTGGTAGGTGTAGTAGCGCCCGTTGTATGCGCCGGCCGTGAAGCGCGTGACATAGCCGTTGAAGAAACGCGGTTCGCCGTCCGCCTGTTCGAGCTTGACGGTCATGCCCTGGCCGAGCAGTTCATCCGCCTTGATGTCCGCCCTGGCGCTGAGCAGGTCGACCCGGTACTCGAACAGCCGGCCAAGGCTTTCCTCGCCGCTCATGCGCTGGAACAGCAGGTCCGGTCCGAGCGGCGAGACGACTTCCATCAACTGGCTCATTGGCATGATTTCACTCCTTCAACTTTTTGCGCGTCGCCGGATGCAGCGACCGCGATGGTCTCGCATCCAGGTCCGGCTGCGCCATCCGCATCGGCGCCGCGCGTGATGTCCGTCGCAGGCCGGTGACGTTTCACTGCGCAGCGCGTCACGATGGAGTGCGGCGGGCGGCCACCACCAGTCCTGCGACCGGTTGACCCGACTCCATGCGCAGGGTGTCCTGGCGGATCCGCCGCGTGCCGAATCCCGCCTCGGACAGCATGCGATCGACGTAGGGTTCGCGGTGTGCGTAGCGGCCATGGTGCTGCAGCAGGTAGTCGGGCGAGGCGTCCGCGTAATGCTCCACGCTGAAGAACAGCCAGCCGCCCGGCTTCAGTGCCGCGCAGGCGGCGCCGACCGCGCCGTGCAGCGCCCCGAAATAGCAGAGCGTGTCGGCGCTGGCCACCACGTCGAACTCGTCGGGGTGCGCGGCCAGCCAGGAGGTGAGTTCGGCCTCGTGCAGGTCGTCGTAGATGCCGCGCGTGCGCGCGACCTGGAGCATGCCGGGTGACAGGTCCACGCCGACCAGGCGCGTGCAGGCGGCGCGCACGCGATTGCCGAACAGCCCGGTGCCGCAACCCGCGTCCAGCAGCGCGAGGTTTGTGCAGGCCGGGCCCAGTGACTCGCGCAGCAGTTCGTCGAGAAGTTGCGGGGCACGGTAGCCGAGGCTGGCGAGCTTCTGTTCGAAGGACGTCGAGAAGCCATCGAAGACGGTGCGCACATAGCGGTCGTCCGCCCGCTCGGGGGCCTCGCTGCCACCGCAGGCGGCGAGCAGGTGACGCGCACGCACGTCGTCCGGGTCACGCGCGAGCATCGCGCGATATTCGTCCGCCGCCTTCTCGAACCAGCCCAGGCGGCATAGCGCGTGGCCCAGCGCGGCACGCAGCTCGCGTGCCTCCGGCTTGATGCCGATGGCGCGCTTGTAGTGCTCGACCGCTTCCTCGAGCCGGCCCTGGGACAGCAGCGCGTTGCCCAGGCCGCAGTGGATGGTGGACTGGCATTCGACGCCGGTGGCGGCAGGGTCGAGCTGCAGCGCTTCGCGCAGCAGCTTTTCCGATTCACTGGCGCGGCCAAGCGCGCGATACAGGCGCGCGAGCGTGACGCGCGGCGGTATCGCCTTGGGCGTGAGGATCAGCGCACGTTTGAGGCTGCGTTCGGCGGCCGAGTAGTCGCGCTGATCGAGCTGCATGATCGCGAGATTGGCGTAGGCGTCGGCATAGTCGGGCGCGTACTTCAGGGCCTCCTGGACATCGCGGATGCCAGCCTCGACATCGCCGCATTGGTACTTCAGGAGTCCCTGGAAATGCCAGGCGTCGGCATGGCGGGGCGCCACGGCCAGTACGCGCTCGTAGATCGCGCGCGCCTGTTCCAGCTTGCCGGCCTGGTGCAGTCCGATCGCCTCGCGCGTGTCCGCCACCGCCCGCGTGATCGCGATGTCCTTCGCGGTCGGCCGGGCCTGGCGACGGGACATGCTCAGGCGCTCCGCCGCGCCGCGCAGATCAGTCCGGCGACGGGCTTTTTCAGTTCGCTGCGCAGGACGCCGCTTTCGATCACGCGTTGCGCGAATCCGGCCTCGCGCAGGACCTGCTCGACGTAGTCACGGCGGTGCGCGTAGCGACCGCTGACCTTGAGCTCATGGCCCTGTTCCTGCTCACCGCCATCCTCGACCGAGAAGATCAGCCAGCCACCGGGACGCAGGCTGCCGTGGGCAGCCCTGGCCACAGCATCCAGGGCGCCGAAATAGCACAGCGTGTCGACGCAGGTGATGACGTCGTAGCGGTCGTGGAGCGATTCCAGATGCGCGGTCAGCTCGGCGTGGGCCAGCTCGTCGTAGATCCCGAGTGCGCGTGCCTTGTCGAGCATCCCGGCCGACAGGTCGACCCCGTCCAGGCGCCGGACCCGCGTGCGAACCTGCTTGCCGAGCAGGCCGGTACCGCAGCCCGCGTCGAGCAGATCGATATCGGTGGGCAGGCCGGGCAGGCGGCCGAGCAGGTCCGCGACCAGTTCCGGTGCGCGGTATTTCAGGGTCGCCAGCTTGCTGTCGAAGTTCTTGGAGAAGGAATCGAACATCTGGCTGACGACCTGGTCCTGCGTTCGACCCGGGATCGGCGCGCCGCCGTAGGCGGCCAGCATGTGTGCGAGCTCGGGGCTGTCGGGATCCACCTGGAGCAGGGAATGGATATGGTCGCGTGCCTCCTCGAGCTTGCCCTCGACGGCCAGGCCGTACGCCATGCGGGCACGGATCAGGGCCAGGTCGCTGGAGGTGTACGCGGCCTGCAGATGGGCCCTGGCCTCCTCCGGACGTCCCAGCAGGCGCAGCAGTCCGGCCAGCGCGTGGCGGACCAGGGGATCCTGCGGCGCCTCGTCCTGCAAGGCGTCGAGCATGCCCAGCGCCTCCGCCAGCTTGCCCTGCGTGCGCATCAGGATCGCCAGGTTCACGCGCGGCGACACCGGCTCGGGATCGAGCTCGATGGCCCGGCGCAGGTGCCGCTCGGCGCCGTCGAAATCGCCCGTCTTGCTGAGCATCAGGCCGAGATTGGCGTGCGCGTCGTGGTAGTCCGGCGCCAGCTCGATGCATTTGCGCAGGGCGGCGATCGCGTCCGGCCGGATGTCGATCTGGAACAGCAGCACGCCGTAGAAATTGAGCGCGTCAGGATGCTCCGGCGCCCCGGCCAGGATGCGTTCGTAGAGCGCGCGCGACTCCGCGAAGCGGCCGTCCCGATGCCACAGACGGGCCACCGCCAGCATGTCGTCCACCGTTGCGTCGGGCGCAAGCGCCGGCCTCACATGAGCGAGGGCGGCATCCAGTTGTTCGCTGGTAACCATGGGCGACGGTCCGGATACGCGACGGCGCTCAGTCGAAGCGGTAGGCGAACTGCCCATCGGACACGCCGACCTGCACCTTTGGAATCGGCTTGCCTTCCATCATGCGGTTGAGGAACTCGCGCGAGATGTCCGGCAGCATCGTGTTGGTCAGGATCGCGTCGATCATGCGGCCGCCCGATTCGCTCTCGGTGCAGCGCGACACGACCAGCTTGACCACGTCCTCGTCGTAGTCGAACGGGATCTTGTAGCGGGCTTCGACGCGCTTCTTGATGCGGTTGAGCTGCAGCTTGACGATCTCGCCGAGCATCTCGTCGGACAGGGGGTAGTAGGGGATCGTCACCAGGCGCCCGAGCAGCGCCGGGGGAAAGACCTTGAGCAGCGGTTCGCGCAGCGCCTTGGCCATGCCTTCGGGATCCGGCATCAGTTCCGGGTCCCTGCACATGCCGGCGATCATGTCGGTGCCGGCATTGGTCGTCAGCAGGATCAGCGTGTTCTTGAAGTCGATCAGGCGACCTTCGCCGTCCTCCATCATTCCCTTGTCGAACACCTGGAAGAAGATCTCGTGCACGTCCGGGTGCGCCTTCTCCACCTCGTCCAGCAGCACCACGGAGTAGGGCTTGCGCCGCACCGCCTCGGTCAGCACGCCACCCTCGCCGTAGCCGACGTAACCCGGAGGCGCGCCCTTGAGCGAGGAGACCGTGTGCGCCTCCTGGTACTCGCTCATGTTGATGATGATCATGTTCTGCTCACCGCCGTACAGCGCCTCGGCGAGTGCGATCGCGGTCTCGGTCTTGCCCACGCCCGAGGTGCCGGCCAGCATGAACACGCCGATCGGCTTCTGCGGGTTGTCCAGCCCGGCGCGCGAGGTCTGGATGCGCTTGGAGATCATCTCCATCGCGTGATCCTGACCGATCACGCGCTTGGCCAGCAGCTGCGGCAGCTTGAGGATGGTGTCGATCTCGTTGCGCGCCATGCGGCCGACCGGGATGCCGGTCCAGTCGCCGACCACGCTGGCCACCGCCTGGTAGTCGACGGTGGGCAGCATCAGCGGTGACTCGCCCTGCAGCTCGGTGAGCTTGTGCTGCACGTCCTTGAGCCGGGCCAGCGCTTCGCTGCGCTCGGCCTCGGTCAGTGGCACCTGCTCGGGCTTCACGTCGGCCGCCGGCGCCGGCGCCTGGGCCTCCAATTCGAGCTTGCTGCCGGTGCCCTCGACCGGGTTGCCGCCGCGGCGCAGCTGCGCGCGCAGGTCGAGCAGCTCGGTGACCAGCGCCTTTTCCTCCTCCCAGCGCTTCTCGAGCTCGACCAGGCGGGTCTTGGCCGCCTCGAGCTGCTCGGTGGCCAGCGACTTGCGCTCGGCCACGTCGATGCCGATGGCCTCCTCGCGGCCGATGATGCCGAGCTCGGTGTCGAGCGAGTCGATGTGCTTGCGCGTGTCATCCACTTCCGGCGGCGTCGCATGCAGGCTGACCGCCACGCGCGCACAGGCGGTGTCGATCAGGCTGACCGACTTGTCGGGCAGCTGGCGTGCCGGGATGTAGCGGCTGGAGAGCTTGACCGCGGCCTCAAGCGCCTCGTCGAGGATCTGCACCTTGTGGTGCTTTTCCATGGTGCTGGCGACGCCGCGCATCATCAGCACGGCCTTCTTCTCGTCCGGCTCGTCCACCGTGACGCTCTGGAAGCGGCGGGTGAGGGCGGGGTCCTTCTCGATGTGCTTCTTGTATTCCGCGAACGTCGTTGCGCCGACCGTGCGCAGGGTGCCGCGTGCCAGGGCA
>CAMLNE010000256.1 GCA_946481265.1 uncultured Panacagrimonas sp.
CTCGCGCTGCACGTCCAGGAAGGCCTGCGCGTTGGTGCGCACCGACCAGACCTTGAGCCGGTTGCGCACGATGCCGGGGTCGAGCAGCTCCTTCTCCAGGCAGGCATCGTCCCAGCGCGCGAGCTTCTTCGGGTCGAACGCGGCGAACACCCGGCGGTATCCCTCGCGCTTGTTCAGGATGGTGCTCCAGGACAGTCCGGCCTGTGCGCCCTCCAGGACCAGAAACTCGAACAGGACGCGATCGTCGTGCTGCGGGCGGCCCCATTCGTTGTCGTGATAGGCCTTGTACGCATCCGAGCCCAGGCACCAGCCACAGCGCTGCTTGTCGTCCGCCGACATCGGCGACGGCTCAGGCGAAGCGCAGCCGCTCGCCGCGCGGCTCCTGCACCGTGCTGCCGTCCCAGGCCAGCTCGCCGTTGACCCAGGTCGCCGCGATGCGCGCCGGCAGGGTCATCCCGTCGAGCGGCGTCCAGCCCACCTTGTAGAGCGCGTCCTCGTTGCGCACGAGCGTGGTCTGGCTGTCGTCGACCAGCACCAGGTCCGCCCAGCAGCCCTCGCGGATGTAACCGCGATCGACCACCCCGAACAGCTCGGCCACCGCGTGGCTGGTCTTGCGCACCAGGGTATGCAGGTCGAGCTCCTTGCGTCGCACCAGTTCGAAGCCCATCAGCAGCGCGTGCTGCACCAGGGGCAGGCCGGACGGGGCCTTGAAGTATTCGCGGTTCTTTTCCTCGAGCGTGTGCGGCGCGTGGTCGGTGGCGATCACGTCGATGCGATCCTCCATCACGGCGCGCACCAGCGCGGCGCGATCCGCGGCTGTCTTGATCGCCGGATTGCACTTGATCAGGCTGCCGCGCGTGGCGTAGTCGGACTCGTCCATCAGCAGGTGATGGATACAGGCCTCGACGGTGATGCGCTTGCCGGCGACCGGGCCCGGGTCGAAGAACGACAGCTCGCGGGCGGTGGTCAGGTGCAGCACGTGCAGCCGCGCACCGTGCTTCTTCGCCAGGTTGGTGGCGAGCTCGGTTGAGATGTAGCAGGCCTCGGCGGAGCGGATCCGCGGATGCTCCGACCAGGGCACCGCCTCGCCGTATTTCTCGCGCGCCTTCTGTTCGTTGCGCTGGATGGTGGGCGTGTCCTCGCAATGGGTCACCACCATTAGCTTCGAGCGGGCAAAGATTCCCTCGAGCGTCCGCGGGTCGTCCACCAGCATGTTGCCGGTGGAGGCGCCCATGAACACCTTCAGGGCACAGGCCTCGTCGCGCTCCAGCGCCGCGATCTCCTCAAGGTTGTCGTTGGCGCCGCCGAAATAGAACGCGTAGTTGGTGTGCATGCGGCCGGCGGCACCGGCGTACTTGGCGGCCAGGCGCTCGCGCGTGGTGATGGGCGGCGAATTGTTGGGCATGTCCATCACCGAGGTGATGCCGCCGGCGACCGCAGCGGACGACTCGGTCGCCAGGTCGCCCTTGTGCGTCAGCCCCGGTTCGCGGAAGTGCACCTGGTCGTCGATCATGCCGGGCATTAGCAGCCGGTTCTGCGCGTCGTAGACCGGGGCGCCGAGCGGAGCCCGGATGCCGGTTGCGATCTTCTCGATGCGCCCGTTGCGGATCATCACGTCGCCGTGGAGCGTACGCCCCTCGTTGACGATGCGGGCGTTGACGATCAGGGCATTCGACACGGCGGCAGTCCGGTGAGACGCGGGGCGCCAGTGTAAGTCGCCGATCGCGGCAGCGACCATGCGGACGTGGAATCCGCGGCGCAGCAGATTCCAGGCCGGCGTTCGGCCTAGGCCGGCGATCCGGCGCCGAGGTCGCCGGCAAGGCTTTGCAGGATCGCCAGCGCCGCAACCCCCGCGGTCTCCGTGCGCAGCACCCGCGGGCCGAGCCGCAGGCCGATGCAGCCGGCGCCTGCCGCCAGCCGGCGTTCGTCGATACCCAGCCCGCCCTCCGGTCCGACGACCAGGCTCGTCGGCTCGTCGCTGGGCTCCAGGGTGGACAGGCTGCGCTCTCCCAGCGGGTCGAGCACGAGCCGCCTGCCCACCGGGGGCCGGGCCAGCCAGTCGGCGAACTTCATCACCGGGTGCAGCGCGGGAACCCGTGTGCGCCCGCTCTGCTCGCAGGCCGAGATCATCACGGCGCGCCAGTGATCCAGCCGCCTGGCCTCGCGCTCGCGGTCCAGGTGCACATTGCAGCGCTCGGTGACGACCGGGACGATCGCCCGAACGCCCAGTTCGACCGCCTTCTGCACGGTCCAGTCCATGCGATCCCCCTTGGAGATCCCCTGCACCAGGGTCAGCGCCAGCGGCGACTCGCGATCCACCTCGCGGAACGCGCCGATCCGCAGGGTCGCGCCGCGCTTGGCCACGGATTCCAGCACCGCCGCGTACTCGCCGCCCTGCCCGTTGAACACGACCAGCCCGTCGCCGGCCTGCATGCGCAGCACCTGCACGAGATGGCGGAACGCCCCCTCCGGCAGGTCGACCGGCGCGCCCGGTTCCAGCGCCAGGTCGAGATGGACCCGCGACTCACTCATCGCGCGTGGCGGCGTCGATCGCCTCGATGGCGATCTTCGCCATCGCCTCCACCTCGCGCGGCTCGATCACGTAGGGCGGCATGAAGTAGATGACATCGCCCAGCGGCCGCAGCAGCACCCCGAAATCCTTGTGCGACTTCAGCGCATGGCGATAGGCGCGCAGTCCGCGCCGCTCCTCGGGCGGGAACGGCTCGCGACTGCGCGTGCTGCGCGCCAGTTCCACCGCCAGGATCAGGCCCTGCTGGCGCACGTCGGCCACGTAGCGGTGCGAGCGCAGCGGCGCCGTGGCCGACCACAGGAACTGGCCGAGCAGGCGCGTGCGCGCCATCCAATCCTGTTGCTCGAACACGTCGAGCGTGGCCAGGGCGGCGCGGCAGGCCAGCGGATTGCCGGTGTAGGAATGCGAATGCAGGAACGCGCGGCCCTCGCGGTGCTCGGCGTAGAACGCCTGGTAGACCGGATCGCGCGTGAGCACGCAGGCCAGCGGCAGGGTGCCGCCGGTAAGGCCCTTGGACAGGCACAGGAAGTCCGGCGAGATGCCGGCCCACTGGCAGGCGAACATCATGCCGGTACGGCCGAAGCCGACCGCGATCTCGTCGGCAATCAGGTGCACGCCGTGGCGGTCGCAGGCCTCGCGCAGCAGCGACAGGTACACCGGGTGATACATGCGCATGCCGCCCGCGCACTGCACCAGCGGCTCGAGGATCACCGCGCAGGCCTCGTGCGCATGCTGCTCCAGGGCCAGCTCCATGTCCGCGAACATGCGGCGCGAGTGGTCTTCCCAGGAGGTCCCCGGCGCGCGTTCGTAGCAGTCGGGCGAGCGCACGTGGATCGGATTCATCAGCAACGGCGCATAGGTGTCGCGGTACAGGCCGGTGTGGCCCACCGCCAGTGCGCCCAGCGTCTCGCCGTGATAGCCGCCCGTCAGCGCGATGTAGCGCGTCTTCTGCGGCTTCCCGACATTGCGCCAGTAGTGGAAGCTCATCTTGAGCGCGGCTTCCACCGCCGCCGAGCCGTTGTCCACGTAGAAGACGCGCTCGAGCCCCGCCGGCGCGAGCCGGCACAGGCGTTCGGCGAGCTGCACCGCCGGCTCGTGCGTGAAGCCCGCGAAGATGACGTGGTCCAGCGTGTCGAGCTGCTCCTTGAGCGAGGCGACGATGTGCGGGTGGCGGTGACCGAAGATATTGGTCCACCAGGAACTCACCGCGTCGATGTAGCGTCGGCCCTCGTGGTCCTCCAGCCACACGCCCTCCGCGCGCCGGACCGGGATCAGCGGGATGTTGGCATCGGCACCGCCCGCGTGGTCGTGCATCTGCGTGCAGGGATGCCAGACGCGCGCAATGCTGCGCGCGGTCAGCTCGGCATTGTTCATAGGCTCTTGATCAGGACGGCCGAGTTGCGTTGCCAGTTGTACAGCTGCTGGCGCTGCAGCGGCAGGTCCTCGATGCGCGCCGGCGCGAAGCCGTGCTCGAGGAACCAGTGCGGGGTATGGGTGGTCAGCGCGAATACCTTGCGCACGCCGAGCTTGATCGCGGTCTCCTCCGCGCGCGCCAGCAGCGCCGCCGCGCGACCCGAGCGCCGGTAATCGGGGTGCACGGCCACGCAGGAAATCTCGGCCATGCCGCTGCGCGGCAATGGAAACAGCGCGCAGCAGGCGACGACCAGGCCGTCGCGCACCATCACGTCGAACTGGCTGATCTCCAGTTCCAGCTGCTCGCGTGAGCGCGGCACCAGCACGCCGGCGTCCTCGAGCGGCTGGATCAGCGCCAGGATGCCGCCGACGTCCTCGATGCTGGCCTCGCGCACCGCTTCGTAGTGCTCGTCGGCATAGAGCATCAGGCCGACGCCGTCGCGCGTGTACAGCTCGCGCAGCAGGACACCCGGCGTCTCGGCGCCGACCAGGTGCACGCGCCGGACCCCGCCGCGACCGGCGGCCAGGGCCGCCGACAGCGAGCGCCGGTCCTGCCCGGCCAGGTGATCGGCCATCGCCAGCAGGCGCTCGCCCTCGGCCAGCGTGAGCTGGCCGGCGTCGCCGGCGTCATCGGCCAGTTTCCAGGCGCCGGGGTCGGAGCTGGACACGAACACCAGCTTGTCGGCCCGCAGGGCCACGGCCACCGCGGTGGCCACGTCGGTGGCACGCAGGTTGAAGATCTCGCCGGTGGGCGAGTAGCCGACCGACGACACCAGCGCGATGCGGCCCTGCTCGAGCACGGCACGGACGGTATCGGTGTCGATGCGTCGTACCTCGCCGGTGTGCTGGAAGTCCACGCCGTCACGGATTCCCACCGGCCGCGCGGTCACCCAGTTGCCACAGGCCACGCGGATGCGTGCACCGCCCATGGGCGTGCTGGCCAGCGAGGTCGACAGCCGCGCCTCGATATCCATGCGCAGGCTGCCCACGGCCGCCTTGACGCACTCGAGCGCCGGCAGGTCGGTGATGCGGAATTCACCCGCGTAGCGCGGCGCGATGCCACGCGCCTGCAGCTGGCGATCGATCTGCGGCCTCGCGCCGTGCACCAGCACCAGCTTGACGCCCAGGCTGTGCAGCAGGCCGAGGTCGTAGACGAAGGTCTCGAAATCGGGACGGTCGGCGACCTCGCCGCCGAAGGCGACCACGCAGACGCGCCCGGTATGCGCGTGGACGTAGGGCGCGGCGGCGCGCAGGGCGGAGATGAAATCGGCGGGGAGCATGCGGCGAATTATAGGAGTGCGCGCGGGCGGCGCCGGGGTCGTCGGGGACGGGCGCATATACTCCCTCGCATGACCTCGACCCCTGACCCGCTTGCCCCGGACGCACCGGATTACGACGATCTCGCCGCCCTGCTGGGCCGGATCGGCTACACCGAGCCGCCGGCGCATTTCCACGGCGCGCTGTGCGGCGCGCTGTGCACCGCCCTGGCCGAGCAGCTCGGTGCCAGCAGCCTGCTCGACGGCCATGCGGCCGACGCCGAGGCGCTCGACGCGGTGAGCCGGTTGCGCGACGAAAGCTGCGCGGCGCTGCTGTCCACCGACATGAGCTTCGAGCCCCTGCTGCCGGTCGACGCCTACCCGCTCGCGCAGCGCGTGGACGCCCTGGCCGCCTGGTGCGGTGGCTTCCTGTACGGCCTGTCCAGCCGGCGCCGGCTGGACCTGCGCGCCCTGTCCGAGGAGGCGCGCGAGACCCTGCGCGACTTCACCGAGTTCACCCAGGCCGGGTCCGACACCGGCGGCGACCCGGAGGCCGAGGAGTCCGCCTACGTGGAGCTGGTGGAGTACGTGCGCATGGGCGCGCAGCTGTTGTTCCTCGAGCTGCGCCCGCGCCCGCCGTCGGCCGACGACGAATCCTCCACCGTTCACTGACCGCCCCGCGATCACCGCCGCCAGATCCTGTGCGGCGCCCGTATCCGACCCGAGCACGATGAAACCGACCCCCGCCCAGCGCCAGGAACACGCCGCCCGCCGCCGCGAACTGATGCGCCGCATCGGCAAGAACGCCGTGGCCATCATCCCGGCGGCGCACGAGGCGATCCGCGCGCGCGACACGCACTACCGCTTCCGCCAGAACAGCGACTTCGCCTACCTCACCGGCTTCAATGAACCCGAGGCGATCGCCGTGATCGCGCCCGGTCGCGGTGACGGCGAGTTCGTGATGTTCGTGCGGCCCAAGGACAAGCTGCGCGAGATCTGGGAGGGCCGCCGTGCCGGCCCGCAGG
>CAMLNE010000257.1 GCA_946481265.1 uncultured Panacagrimonas sp.
GCCGATGCGCGACAGGTGCTGGGCCATGCCCAGGCGATCCATGCAGTTCATCATGGCCGCCTGCGTGATCGCCGTGCCGTAGCCGTAGGCGGCCATGTGCGAGTTGTTCATGTTGGCGCCGAACTCGTAGTGCCGCAGCGGCACCAGCGCGGTGACCAGCTGATGGCGCGCCGCCAGCGGCAGGCTGCGCAGCAGGTCGCGCTTCTCCACGAAGTCGAGCTGGCGGTCCAGGGCGTCCTGCTGCTTGGCGCGAGTGATCGTGTAGGCGCCGTAGTAGTACTGGCGTGGATCCTTCAGCGCGTACCAGTCCTTCATCACCACCGCAGTGCGGCGCACGTCGTAGAGATCGCGCTCCGGGTCCCACAGCGGCTTGTAGTGGAAGTTCGTCGTCGGCTGGATGTCGAACGCGCTTTCCTGGTAGCGCGTGGCGTTCTTGTCGCCGAAGCGCTTGGCCAGATGCTCGTAGGTATTGCGGATCGGCTTGACGCCGGTGGTGCGGATTTCAACCGTCATGTGATTTCTCCTGGACTCGTTATCCCTGATCCCGGACCGCGTCCGGGCTGCGCCTTGTCATTCCGTCACCCCCGGCGTGCCATAGCGCCACTTCGCCTGGTCGATATCCATCGCGGTCTCTTGCTCGCGCGTCAGGTACACCACGCGGTTGGCACGGCAGAACTCGCGGTAGGCCGCGAGCGGCATGACCAGTTCGGTCATCAGGTCCGGACTGCCCACGCCGAACGCGAACTCGACGAAACCGCGATCCGTGATGCGATGGAAACGGACATAGCGGGCCCGCGCGTCGTCCGGGGACAACAGCGGCGTCGATACCTGCTGGCTTGACGATGGGGGCACCACGGTTCTCCTCCGGGGCTGGCCGCCTGTACGCCTGCGGCACTTTGATGGGTGCCATCAGAGCACCGACCGTGCCATTTGGGCGAAAAGCGGGTCCGGGCGGACGATATTTATGACAACCCCTTGTTTGGCAAGAGATGAAAGCTTCGAGTGGGCCGCCCTCCGCCGGAGAGGACCGGCATGCCGAACGGCGCGAATGAATGAATTCATCCATTACCGAGAGCTCACCTGAAGCCGGAATCGATCAAATTCGATGGTGCGGCGCAGCAAGCTTTTGCCGAAATCCGCGCCTATGCTGGCCGCTTCGAGTCCGAAAACGGCTGCCCGATGTCCACGCTGCCCCCCTCCTCACCGCCACCGCGCACCCCGCTGGCCAGCCGGCCGCCCGTGGGCGATGCCGGCATCCCGCTGCCGGACAACACCGACCTCGTCTCGCGCATCCACTTCTCGCCGCAGGACGGCCGCATCTGGCTGGACGACCAGCGCATGCTGCTGATGCACGCCTCCGGTTTCGGCGTGCTGCGACGCGAGCTGATCGAGAGCCTGGGAGTCGAGCGCGCGCGCGGCCTGATGACGCGCATCGGCTACAACTCCGGCGCCAACGACGCCCAGCTCGCCCGCAAGTTGCGCCACGACAGCGACGCGGTGGACATGATCCACGTCGGCCCGCAGCTGCATATGCTCGAGGGCGTGGGCACGGTGATCCCGGTGCGCACCGATGTCGACGAGGAGCACGGCAGCTACCACGGCGAGTACATCTGGCAGGGCTCCAGCGAGGCCGAGGAGCACATCCGCATCTACGGCCTGGGCGCCGAGCCGGCGTGCTGGATGCAGATCGGCTACGCCTCCGGCTTCATCAGCCGCTTCATGGGCAAGCCCATCCTGTTCCGCGAGGTGGAGTGCAAGGCACAGGGCCACGAGCACTGCCGCATCGTCGGCAAACCGGCCGAGGAATGGGCCGACGACGCGGCGGGCGACCTGCGCTTCCTGCGCGCCGATCCGCTCACCGGTGGCGTGGCCACCAACGCGCGCAAGCGCCGGAGCGCCGAGGCCGATGGCGGTCGCACGCATGCCGAGCCGCCCCTGCTGGCGCCGCCGTCCGCCTCATCGCCCGCGGTGGAACTGCAGCCGCTGAGCGACGACGCGCCGGTGCTGCCGTTCGGCCGCGAGGACGTGGTCGGGGTCTCCGCCGGCTTCAACGCCGTCTGCCACAAGATCCGCCGCGTCGCGGACACGCGCGCCACGGTGCTGTTCCTGGGCGAAAGCGGTGTCGGCAAGGAAGTGCTGGCGCGCAGCCTGCACCGCATCAGCCCGCGCGGCGAAGGCGCCTTCATCGCCGTCAACTGCGCCGCCATCCCCGAGAACCTGGTCGAGTCCGAGCTGTTCGGCGTGGAACGCGGCGCCTTCACCGGCGCCACTCACTCGCGCGCCGGCCGCTTCGAGCGCGCCGAGGGGGGCACGCTGTTCCTGGATGAGATCGGCATCCTCAGCAACACCGCGCAGGGCAAGCTGCTGCGCGCCCTGCAGGAACGCGAGGTCGAGCGCGTCGGCGGCAGCGGGATCATCCGGGTCGACGTGCGGGTGATCGCCGCCACCAACCTGGACCTGATCGAGGAAGTGAAGCAGGGCCGCTTCCGCGAAGACCTGTTCTTCCGGCTGAACGTCTTTCCCATCCGCGTGCCCGCCCTGCGCGACCGCCTGGAAGACATCCCGGTCTTCATGAACCACTTCCTGCGCAAGTTCTGCCGGATGCACGACCGCCGCGTCGCCGGCTTCACCGGCCGCGCCATCGACCACATGCTCAGCTACCACTGGCCCGGCAACATCCGCGAGCTGGAAAACGTCGTCGAGCGCGGCGTGATCCTGGCGCCCGACGGCGGCGCGATCGACTCCGTCCACCTGTTCGCGGGCGGCGAGCAGGTGGAGTCGAGTCACCTCAGCGTCGGCGCGGGCGGCATGCTGCGACGCGCGGCCGCATCGTCGGGCGCGGAACGCACGAAGAAGGACAGCGCCGCGACCACGCCCGATATCGACCCCGACCGTCTCAACCGCGTGCGCAGCAAGATCACCCACCTGCTGGCCGGTGTGGGAAGTGACGAAAACGGCACGACCTCGCTGGACGAGATCCAGGACGCGCTGGTGCAGAGCGCGGTGCGCAGTGCCAAGGGCAACCTGGCGGCCGCGGCCAGGATGCTGGGGATGACGCGGGCGCAGCTGGTGTACCGGCAGAAGACCAGAGACGCTTGACCGGTTGCCTGTGCGGAACGAAGGCGCGCCGCACCCGTCTTCACGATCGGTTTGCGGGGGCGGCTGCCGACCCTGGCCCCGTATTGGACTCCAGTCGTGCCCGCGCGTGGAACGAACGGCGGTGGAGTCGGCGCGATCGGCGTGATCTCTACGCGGTGTGCCCGGCCGGAGACACTCCCGCATCTCGCGATCGGCTCCGTAATCCCTTGCGCGCCGGTTGTCGATCGTTCATGAGGGGCGTCTAATCCGGGAACGGGGAGCAGTCCGGAACGCGCACAAACGCGCGGGCCGGCTGGGCAGAAAACCAAAAAGACCGTCTCGCGGATCAGGGAGCAGGAGACATGCGCCGATGTCTTGGCCATCAGCGGGTTGGCTTGGGAGATCGCGGCCCATCTTTCGCAGCCGCAACTGCCGTGCTCCGGTTTAGCGGACAGGCTCGCGGTTTAGCGGACGGTGTTCGTTACCTAATTAGGTGTTATACCCGTGAGAGAGGAGAAAGCGTTGGATAGCTTCGCGGTAGCCATCCATCGCGCTGGCGAATTCTTCATGCATTGCCTGTGGCTACAGGGGCAGATGGTTGATCTCATAATCCTCTTCAAGGACCCACTGCTCAGGACTGCCTTTATCAACTCACCGTCTGTCGTGCCCGATGAGATGGTTGCCGAGCGGGCCAAGTACTGGGAGAAGGACTTCGGTCCTATACGGACCGAGTTCGAAAGGCTCTTTGGTTCAAGAATGAAGGCTGAGCACGTTGAAGATCTCGAGGCCGTCTATCTGCTTCGAAACGCAATCGCGCACTGCCATGTGTCCATGGCGCGAGACTACTTCTTGTTCCGTCCAGGTCGGGGAGAGAAGCAAATATCAGCGATGGCGAGCGTTTTGAAGCTCGATCCGATAGAGAATCCATCGAGACCAATCATGATGAAGCTCTCGCTCAGTGATGAGGCTCGCTTCATGCGTGACTTCAATCGACTCAAGGGCCTTGATGAAGACTGCTTCAGCAATATCGCGGCTTCACTCGGGGTTCCGCATGGGCGCATTCGGTAGTCGCGGGTATAACCAGCGGTTCAAGCCGACGGTCATGCCCCCCGCGAGTAGTTCGGTTGATGGGCGTAGGCTGTGGCATGACCGCGGCTTAACCTAGGTGTTGGACCCCTGGCAGTCGAGCCGCACCAGTGGAGGACAGCTGACGATGTTGCAGAAGGACATCTCGTCGTTCATCAAGGCCATCCGTGGCCATGACAACACTGCTGTGCGTCGCATGCTGGACGAGATGCCAGAGTTGATTGCGTCGAAAGCGAAGAGCCCTCCCAAGAAGGACGATGGTCAATCGCCTTTGCAGGTCGCCTTTAAGGTCGGGAACTTCGAGGCCGCCTCGGTGTTGGTCGAGCGAGGCGCTGATCCCGACTACATCGAAGTCTCGGACATCAACGAGTGGCGAGCGCCCGTTCTGCACGATGCACTTCGAGCCACGATCTTCAACTGCAAGACGCTCCAGAAGGATCCGGCACAGTTCGAGGTTGCCTTAGCGTTGGTACGGAGGCTGCTCGAGCTTGGCGCAAAGCCGAACAAGGAAGACTCCTATGGCAATTCAGGAGCCATGCGCGCTGCGCTGGATGCGCGCCAGTTGATCGCACACCCGGCCGTGGATAAAGGTCCCGAGGGGAGTGCCTGGCAGATCTCACGTGTGTTTTCGTTGCTCCGTGAATTCGGCGCAGACATCGACCATCCAACCGAGCGCAGAGCGGCGGTTCGGAAGATGCTTGCATCCTGGAACCTTGAGGAGCTGGTCGGTGCTTCCGTATAAGTGAGCCAGCGTGCAACGCTCTCCCGCCAATTTCGGGTCCAACAAGCTAATGCAGCCGAGGTCTCTGCCGCCGGTGAGCGTTCAGTTGACCCGCGAGGTCAGCGTGGGCGACAGAGCCCCGGCTGATCGCAGGCGTTAGGCACTCCGATGGCTCGCCGACCAATTCATCCCGATGTTGTCGCCGAGGTTCTAATCGAATCCCGCCGGCGCTGCTGCATTTGCTTTGGTCTCAACCGCGACACGTCCATCTGCCAAGGCCAAATCGCTCATCTGGACGGAAAGTCGAGCAACAGCGTGAAGGAAAATCTAGCGTTTCTTTGCTTCAACCACCATGACAAGCTCGACAGTTCAACCCGGCAAAGTAAGAACTTCACTGTGCTAGAGGTCAAGCGCTTTCGGTCTGAGTTGCGAGACGCGATCCGCGAGGCTTTCTCGATCCCCGTGACATTCGGTGATGCGGAGACGTCCGAGAAAGGTGAGCTTTCAGGGCATTACATCCGCGCAGGTGGGGTCGACAGTGCAGAAATTAAGATCCTGCGAATGAAGGGCAATCGCTATCACGTCTCCGGGCTGGCCCTGCATGGAACCGATCGAGCTGGCGGTCCAAACTTGGGCGAGATCGACTTCGTCGCTGAATTGGACGATGGACTACTGTTCATTGACTCCGGCTTTAAGCCCCCGTACCGCCTTTGGCTGCGGGTGCGTGATGGAAAGCTTGTCGCAGAAGAGGAGAATGAATTCGGATATTTCGGGGTAGGAGCGCGATTCGGAGGCACCTATGAACGCGCCTAACCAGCTAATGCAGCCGACGTCCCTGCCGCCCGGGCTCACGTCGATCGTTGATGTTCCGTCGCGGCAGGGCCGCGGCTGATCGCGGTGTTGGGCCCAACGACTCGTACCTTGATCACATGACTGACTACACAGATCCCGCACGCACTCTTGCTCTTCTCAATGAACTCGAGGGCGTCGGCATGAGCAACGATGCATTCTCAATTCTTCACCATTTCCAGAGCCCAGAAACTATTCAGAGCCACACAAGCTATTGCCGACTGCTGTCGGAGGAGGGGTCACGATTCCGGACGAGAAGCAATCCGCTAGTACAGAGGCGACTTGAAATGGTGTTGGCTATGTACAGAGCGGGTGGGTTCAAAGAAACGACCTCAGCACTCTTCGAGCACCTCGCTCATGCGGCAGTACTAGAGGTTCCTTTTGATCGTCGCCCCTTGGCGGAGCAGCTACGTGACGCTCAATAATCGTCGTGAACCGCCCCGGTTTTCCCGGAGGCTCGTTGATGTGAGTCACGCCGCGAGGGC
>CAMLNE010000258.1 GCA_946481265.1 uncultured Panacagrimonas sp.
CGAGCAGGCGGTGCGCGAGGCCGCCGAGAAGGCCAAGCTTAAGGGCATCGCGCTGCCCGCCAAGGCAACATTCAACATCGGCGGGATCGATCTGACGTTCGACGTGACGGGTGAGGTCGAGACCGGCCTGGGTCTGGCCGCCGCCGTGGCACTGCGCGCAGTGCGTGCGCAGGATCGACGCGACCTCGCAGGGCGGTCGTCGCGACGGATCGGCGCCGGGCGCGAGGTCGTAGCAAACGGTCGTGTTGCGCTCGGGCGCCTGGAACGTCTCGCCGGTGATCAGCGTGCTTTCGCCCGACAGTCGCAGGAGCTGCCTGGCCTCGCGCTCGATGTAGTTCGCCTGCACGCGGTCGAGGCCCTCGGTGGTGCGCTGGTGGTGCTTGCTGAAATGGCTCACCCGGTCGAAGGCGGTGCTGAGCAGGGAGCCGACCAGCTTGAGCGCGCTGCCGACCAGGCGGAACTCGCGGCCGACCACGACCGCCTCGTCGGTGGTCACGTCCAGCTTGTCGGCGCGTAGCCCGATCCGGCTGCCATCCAGGTCGAGTTCACGCGCCTGCAGGCTCAGACCGCCGTCGACCTCGAAGCGCGTGTTGCCCGCGCAACGCAGATGGTTTTCCACGCCTTCTTCGCGCTGCAGCACCGCGATGATCCAGAACTCGTCGGGCGCCACGACCAGGCAGGCCACGCTGTCACCGGGAGCGGGCTCGAGCAGGCAGCTTGCCGCCCGCCGCGCGCGGGCGACGATCGCGCCGCTGGAGACGGTCCAGGCGTCGCCAAGGGCTGCGGTGACGATGCCCACGCAGTGGGAAGCGGGCGTGGCGCCGCTGCCCTTGCGAGCGCCGGTGGCGCGGGGCGGGCGGGCGGTTTCGACTGCGGGATGGCTCATGGCTGCTCCTGATGGTTCCGCGTTCAGACTTTGGGCGCTTTCCACTGTTCGGCGGTGGCGAGCTTTTCGTCGGTTTCCAGTGCGCGTCGCCGGTCGCTGAACTGGGCGTCGAGGGTATCGGCGCGGTGCATGCGGGTCCTGAACATGGCCGCGCCGCGGCCGTCGGCCTGGATCATGCGGGCCTGGCTGAAGTCCGCATAGGTCAATTCGGCGTCGCGCAGGGACGCTGCATCGAGATTCGCTCCGGCGAAATGGCACTGGTAGAGATCGGCGCCGTCGAAGCGCGCGCCAGGCAGCTGCGCGCCGGTGAAAAGGGCCTGCCGCAGCATGGCGCCGGTGAAGTTCACCTGCTCGCCCCTGGATCCGCAGAACACCGACATCGGCGCGACCGCGCCCGAGAAGTCGCACTGCGAGAGGATCGAGCCGGTGAAGTTGCTCTGCTTCATGGGCACTTTGTTGAATCGCGAGCCGCTCAGGTTGGCATGGGAGAACTGGCAACCGTCGAGCTGAAGGCCGACGAAGGAACGGTTCTGCAGATCGGTCTTGAAGAAGGTGGTGCGCACCATGGTGGCGCCTTCCCAGCTCATGTCGGTGACGTCGCACTCGAGGATCGAGGTGTGCACCCAGCGCGTGTGGTCGGCGCATACGCCGCCCAGTCCCGAATTGGAGAAGGCGGTCGCCTCCAGGTCGGTCCCGGCCAGCGAGGACTCGTCCAGCAGGCAGCGCGTGAACATGCACATCGTCAACGCGGCGCCGGTCAGATCCACGCGCGGCAGGCGGGTCTGCGTGAACATCGCCGCGTGCAGGTCGACACCGCGCATGACGGCACGATCGAGCGTGCTCTGGCTGAAGACGGCCCTGCGCATCCGGGCGCCGGACAGGTTGGCGCCGGTGAACGAGCAGTTGTCGAAGACGGTTTCGCGCAGGTCCGCCTCGCGAAGATCCGCCTCGTCGAACCGGCATCGCGAGAACACGCCGCCGGCGAGGTAGCCCTTCTCGAAGGCCGCCTTGCGGAAGTCCTTGCCTTCGAGCGTCTCGCCGAGGGACACCGCCAGTCCGAGCAGTTTGGCATCCATGGGTGCTCAGCCTTCCCCTGCGGCAGTGGCCGGACGGTGGCGCGGAAAGATCCGCGCCCGCTCGAAGACGGCGCCATCGAGCCGTGAGTCGGCGTCGAGCTGGACCCGCGACAGGTCGGCGCCGAACAGGTGCGCCGAGTGCAGATCCGCGCCGCGCAGGTCGGCACCCTGCAGGATCGCGTCCTTGAAATCCACGCCCGCGAGCAGCGATCGCGCCAGGACCGCCTTGCGCAGGATGGCGCCCTTGGCACTGGCCATGCGCAGGTCGCTGCCGCGCAGCGTGGCCTGGCCGAGGTTGGCGCCGTCCAGTCGGGCGCGCAGGAAGCGCGCTCCGCTCGCGTCGCAGGCACCGAGGTTGGCGCCCTGCAGATCGGCGTCGGTGAAATCGCAGCGCGTGAGCTGCGACGCGGAGACGAACACCGCGCCGGGCATCTGCGCGCCGCCGAACAGGGCGGCCTCGAGCTGGCAGCCGATGAAGCTGGTCGAATCCAGGTGGGCGCTGCGGAAGTCCGCACGCGGCAACTGGCATTCGACGAACTGCGCCGTCTGCAGTTGCGCCCCGATGAAGACGCAGTCGGCCAGGCCGAGCTTGTTGAAGAACACCGCGGGCGCACTGGCTTCGGTGCAGTCCACGCGGTTCCACAGGCTCTCGAGCAGATTGGCCGATGCCAGCTTGGCCCCGCGCAGCTCGGTGTGCGTGAGCCGCGTGCGCATCAGGATGGCCCCCGACAGGTCGGCCTGGTCGAAGACGGCCGCTTCGAGATCGGCGGCGCCCAGGTTGGCGCCGGAAAAATCGCAGCGGATCGCCAATGTGCCGCGCATCCGACAATGCGCCAGCACCGCGTTCCTGAAGATGGAATGGGACAGGTTCGAGCCGCTGAAATCGACCGACTCCAGCCAGGCGCCGGTGAAGTCCAGGTGGCGCAGATCCATGTTCGACAGGTCGGCGCCGGTCAGGTCGATGCCCGGAACGCTGCGGATGCCGCGTTCGAGCAGCCACTCCACCTCCGCACGGGCCGCTGCCGCGGCCTCGCCCTTGAGGGCGAGGGCGGGCGCCTGCATGTGCGCGCCCTGCTGGTAATCGCGCTGGGCGGCCAGGTCCCCCATCACCAGCCTGGATTCCAGCCCGGCGAGATCGGCCGGCTTGCCGGACTTCTTCATCTCGTTTTCGGCCAGGGCCAGCTGCGCGGGTGCGCGCTGCGGCGGTGGGCCGCGATGGACCAGGGTAGCGGGGTCGATCTTGTGCTTCTGCGCGAACTCGATGACCTTTTCGACCTGCGTCACCACCGCTTCGAGCTGCAGCCAGGGTTCGTCCTCGACCTGCTTGCGCAGCTTCTCCAGGTAGGCCGGCATCTCGGCAGGCGTGGGTGCCTTCTCGCGGGGCGGCATCACCACCCCGAGTGCGTCCGGGTCCAGGCCGCGGGCGCGCACCTGGTCGCGGGCCAGCTCCACGTCGATCTGTGCGCGGGTGTACTGGGCTTCGGCCTGCAGGCCCTCGGGTTTCATCGCGGCCTGCGCGGCAGCCGATTCCGGATCGAAGGTATCGATCGAGGGCGACACCAGGTCGGCATCGTTGAGTGCGTGCAGCGCCGCGGCCGGGCCGGGGGCGGTGCGCTTGGCCAGCACTTCCAGATAGTGCGCATCCTCGCGACGATCGGCTGGCGACAGGGTCTCCACCGCCGCGATCAGATGCTCGATGTCGCTGGCATCGTCCTGTGCGCATGCCGTGGTGCCATGGAATACCAGCACCATGCGCTCGGCATGCGGGAAGAACCACACGGTGCTGAGGCGCATCGCCACCTCGCGCATCTTGTGGCGCTTGTCGGCACCGCTTCCGATCGCCTGGTTGGCGAACATCCGCACCTTCATGCCAGGCAGCCGTCCCTCGATCAGCGGTCGGGTGGGATGCAGGTTCTCCAAGGCATAGGGCTCGTCGCCCTGCAGGCCCGGCTCGACCCACTGGTCGCGCAGGGCCATGTTGAAGTACTTCCAGGCGAGGTCGGGAGCGAACCCGCCGGAATGCTCCTCGAGCCATTTCTGGTCGTAGGTGCCGCGCAGCGCGGCGCGCTGCGGATGGGTCACGTCCAGTGATCCGAAACCGCCGGGAAGCACGGGTTGATCGGCCGAGCGGATGCGCGAGCCGGGCAATTCAAGGTTTGGTAGCCAGCGCAGGCCATCGACGACCTGGCGGCCCTTGCCGATCGGGTTTGCCGGGAAATCAGGACCGCCATACGCGTTGGCCCAGCTCAGCGGCATGCGCTCGAATGGTGCCGGGCGGCTCGGTGTGCTGCCGTCCCAGTAGCGATCGCCGAAGGCCAGGACGGTCTTCTCGGTCGTGCCGAGCCGTGCGCGGACCGCGACCGCATCGCGCCGGTCGGGCGTGGGATAGGCATGGCCGTGGACCAGGAATTCGGACGTGAGCTTGGCGATGCCCTCGTCGATGACGGGGACTTCCATTTCCTTGGTCAGGAACGTCCACATCGACTGCTCGGCCCACAGCGAGGGCCGTTCCTGCTGCGCGAACGGGACGTGCAGGAATCCGGACACGCAGAGGCCGAACCGCTTCCGATACTCCATCGGGCGGAACAGCACTCCCAGCGATTGCGGCTTGATGACGATCATCGGCTATGGACTGTCACCCGGCACCGCCACCGCCGCCACCGCCGGCTCCGCCGCCACCGGCACCACTTCCCCCGGCACCGCCGCCGCCGCCACCGCCGGCTCCTCCACCGCCAGCGCCACTGCCGCCGGCACCACCGCCGCCGCCGCCGCCGGCTCCTCCACCGCCGGCACCACTGCCGCCGGCACCGCCGCCGCTGCCACCGCCGGCTCCACCTCCACCGGCACCACTGCCGCCGGCGCCACCCCCGCTGCCGCCAGCTCCGCCTCCACCGGCACCACTGCCGCCGGCGCCGCCGCCGCCACCGCCGGCTCCGCCGCCGCCGCTACCACCGGCTCCGCCACCGCCGGTCCCGCCGGCGGGCTCGGTCGGAAGCACGGCAATCTCATGCTCCCAGTCGTCGGTATAGGCCTGATTGGTCTGCTCGATGTGATCGGTTACCGGCGCGTCCTGCGACGTGAGCGGCTGAGAACGGGTGGACACCTGCGACAGGCGGTTGAGGCGGGCTGCCAGGCCGGGGTGTCCGGCTTCGGCCGCCGCCCGGGCGGCGTCACGAAGCTGCTGGCGGGCTTCCGAGTACTGGTCGGACAGCTCCATGAAGCCCAGGCCACTGGAGATGACGGCGACACCTGCGGCGGCGCCGACTCCGACCAGGGCGGCTGCCGGCGCGGCGCTTGCCGCTGCTGCGCCGGCGCCGCCGCCTCCGCCGCCGCCGGGAACGATCAGCTTGATCGTCTTGAGCTCCAGGTCCGGGCCCACCGTGACGGACATCTTCGCGGCGACCGTGGTTTCCATCAGCGCGGCGAGCGTGGTGGAGAGCTGCGCGCCCATGAAGGTGTCGATCGCCACGCCCAGGAAGGTACTTCGCGCAAGGCCCATGTTCGTTTCGCTGGCCATGCCGACATAGCCGCTGTTGTTCGGGCCGAGCACCGTGGTGTTGTTGCCCATCGACGTCGAGTTGATGTTGCCGATCGAGAACAGGTCCAGGTCGGTGTTGCTCAGGACGCCGAACTTGTTGGCCATGATGGTGTAGGGGCCAACCGGGCACGACACCACCACCGAGTTGCCGCCGGTGGCGTTGTGCTCGATGTGGCCGGCCTCGAAGGACATCGACGCCGCGGTATAGCCCAGGTTGCCGGTGACCGCGATGGTCTGGTTCCCACCAACGGTAAGGGACTGGTTTCCGTCGACCTTGACGCTGTGGTTGCCCTTCGTGGACTCGTCACGGTTGCCGTCGACCTTGTCCCCCATGTTGCCCGTGACGTCCGAGGTGAAGTTGGACTTCACGATGGTGACGTGGTTGCCGTCGACCTCGACGTTCTGGTTGCCGACCACCTTCACCTGCTGGTTGACATTGACCGTGTGCGATTCGTTGTTGTTGACCTGGCTGGTACGGTCCCGCGTCACCACCAGCGTCTGATCGCGCTGGATGATGGTGCTCTGGTCGCGCACCACGGTCAGGCTCGTGATGAACCCGGACCGCATGGTCGTCGCCGAGGCGATGCGGACGTTCACCTACCTCAACCTGTACGGCTATCTCACCGACGCCGTGGTGGTGAACCGGCTGCTGCCGGCCGAGGGCTACTTC
>CAMLNE010000259.1 GCA_946481265.1 uncultured Panacagrimonas sp.
GGCGCTGATCATGACCGCCATCGGCCTGGCCGTGGCGATCCCCGCGGTGCTCGGCTACAACTTCATCGTGCGCGCCAACCGCATCACGCTGTCGCGCCTGGACTCCTTCGCCCACGACCTGTTCGCCTTCCTCACCACCGGTGCGAAGATCGACGGGCACATGTCCTCGCCCAACGTCGCCCCGCTCAAGCGCGCCTAGGAGACCGGCCATGGCCTTCGGCTCCTTCAACTCCGGCTCCAACAGCGCCCCGATGGCGGAGATCAACGTCATCCCGCTGGTCGACATCATGCTCGTGCTGCTGGTGATCTTCATCATCACGGCGCCCCTGCTCACCCATGCGGTGAAGATCGACCTGCCCAAGGCCGACAGCAGCGCCAACATCCTGAAGGTCGACAACGTGCAGCTCGCCATCGACGGCGCCGGCACGCTCTACTGGAACGGCCAGGTGGTCGACCAGGCCGCGCTGTCCGCGCGCATGCAGGCAGCGGCCGCGTTGCCGGTGCATCCGGAGATCCACATCCACGCGGACCGCGACGCGCGCTACCAGGCCATCGCCGAGGTGATGAGCGAGGCGGCCCGCAACGGCCTGGGCAAGATCGGCTTCGTCACCGATCCTTCCGCGGACAACTGAAGACCGCCGCCGCCCGCATGAGTCCGACCCCCTCGCCCGCGGTGCTTGCGACGGCGCCGAAATCCGCGGCGCGCGCGTGGTGGCTCAGGACGCTGCACCAGTGGCACTGGATCAGCGCCGCCCTCAGCCTGGTCGGCCTGGTCCTGTTCTCGGTCACCGGCATCACGCTCAACCATGCCGCGCAGATCAAGGCCAGTCCCGAGGTGGTCAGCCGCACCGCGCTCCTGCCCGAGCCACTGCGCGAGCAGCTCGCGGCCGCCGCGTCGCAGGCCGGGCCGGAGCTGCCCGCGGCGCTGTCCGGCTGGCTGGCATCCACCTGGTCGCTGTCGGGCGTATCGGGTCGCGCCGAATGGAGCCAGGACGAGCTCTACCTGGCGCTGCCGCGGCCGGGCGGCGATGGCTGGGTCAGCATCGACCTGGCCAGCGGCGAGGCCGAGTACGAGACCACCGACCGCGGCTGGATCTCCTACTTCAACGACCTGCACAAGGGTCGCAACGCCGGCGCCATGTGGGGCTGGTTCATCGACCTGTTCGCCGTGGCCTGCCTGGTGTTCGCGATCACCGGCCTGTGCCTGCTGCAGATCCACGCGGCGCGGCGGCCCGCGACCTGGCCGACGGTGACGCTCGGCCTGGTCCTGCCGCTGATCCTGATCCTCCTGTTCGTCCACTGATCATCCGAAGAGATCCGATGCGCTCCTCCCTGCTCAAACGCACGCCCTGGTCCCTGGCCCTCTGCGGCCTGTTCGCCGGTCCGGCGGCCGCCGCCGATGTCACGCTCGCCATCGAGCTGCCGCGCCTGGACCTGGCCGAATACCACCGCCCCTACGTCGCGACCTGGATCGAGCGCGAGGACCGTACGGTCGCCGCCAACCTCGCCGTCTGGTACCAGCTGCAGAAGGCGCGGGCGACGCCGCCCAAGCCGGGCGGCGCGCAGTCGATGGGCGGTGCGTCGGAGAACGGCACCAAGTGGCTGCCCGACCTGCGCCAGTGGTGGCGGCGCACCGGGCGTGAACTGACGATGCCGGTCGATGGCATCAGCGGCGCGACGCGTGCGGCCGGCGTCCACGAGCTCGGTTTCAGCGGTGCCGGCTCGCCGTTCGAGGATCTGCCCGCCGGCCACTACAAGCTGATGGTGGAAGCCGCGCGCGAGGAAGGGGGACGCGAGATCCTCGCCATCCCGTTCGACTGGCCGGCGACCCAGTCCGCGACGCTCGATGCGCAGGGTTCACGCGAGCTGGGTGCGCTGCGCCTCGACATCAAGCCCTGAATCCGACCGCCACCCGAATACCGCCTCCAGGACAGACTCCAGGACAGACCCATGAAGAAGATCGCCCTCGCGCTGGCCATCGCCGCGCTGCCCCTTGCGGCCCATGCCCACAAGCAGTGGTTCGCACCGTCCAAGACCGTCCTCAGCGTCGGCCAGTGGATCACGGTCGACGCCGCCGTCTCCTCGGACCCGTTCAATCTCGACCACAACCCCGCGCGCATCCAGGACCTGGTCGTCACCGGCCCCGACGGCAAGCCGGTGCAGGTGCAGAACGCGCACACCGGCAAGTTGCGCAGCACCTTCGACGTGCAGCTCGAGCAGGCCGGCACCTACAAGATCGCGATCGAGCACCAGGGCACCACCGCACGCTGGGAGGAGAACGGCCAGCGCAAGTTCTGGCCGCCGCGCGGCCAGCCGTTCAGCGCCGAGGGCTACGCGCGCGAAGTCCCCGCCGACGCCGACCAGCTCAACGTCACCGAGTCGTTCTCGCGGCTGGTGACCTTCGCCACCGCCGGCGCGCCGAACGACACGGCGCTCGCACCCAGCGGCCGCGGCCTGGAGCTGGCGCCGGTCGACAGCGTCACCGACCTCTACGTCGGCGAGCCGACGCAGTTGCGCTTCCTGCTCGATGGCAAGCCGGCGGCGGACCTGGAGGTGGAGATCATTGCCGACGGCATGCGCTACCGCAGCGCGGTGGATGCGCTCGAACTCAGGACCGACGCGGACGGCCTGATCAGCGTGGACTGGAAGGCGCCGGGCCTGTACTGGATGTCGGCCTCGATCACCGACGACAAGGCCACGCCTCCGGCCCGGAAGCGGCGCACCTCGTACACCGCGACCGTGGAAGTGCTCACGCCCTGAACCGCACCTGCCCCGCGCCGCTGCAGGAGCGCTCCGCGCCATGAACCGCGTGCTGCTGCCGCGCGCGATCTGCGCACCGCCGGTCGCGGCCAGTGGCGACGCATACACGCTGCAGGGTCGCGTGATGGGCGTGGCCTGGTCGGTGCAGCTGTGCGGCGAGCTGCCGCCGCAGGCCTGGCTGCAGCGTGACGTGCAGCAGACCCTGGACCGGCTCGACGCGCAGATGAGCCACTGGGCGCCGGATTCCGACCTGGCGATCTACAACCGGCGACCGGCCGGGACCTGGCAGCCGGTTCCCCCAGCGCTGTTCGAACTGCTGGAGGCCGCGCTGCAGATCGCGCGCGACAGCGACGGCGCCTGCGACCCGACCCTGGGCGCGCTCGTGAAGCTGTGGGGCTTCGGTCCCGGCCAGGCGCGCGACACGCCGCCCGATGCGGCACAGGTCGCGCAGCACCTCGCGCGCTGCGGCTGGACGCGCCTGGCGCTCGATCCGCGCGGCCAGCGCGTGTTCCAGCCCGGCGGCCTGGAGCTCGACCTGTCCTGCATCGCCAAGGGGTACGCGGTCGACGCGGTGTGCGCGCGCCTGGACGAGCTCGGCCTGGCCCACTTCCTGGTCGAGCTCGGCGGCGAGTTGCGAGGCGCCGGCTGGAAGGCCGATGGCTCGCCCTGGTGGGTGGAGATCGAGCGTCCCGAGGGCGCCACCGCGCGCACGCTGGTGGCGCTGCACGGGCTGGCGGTCGCCAGCTCCGGCGACTACCGCCAGTTCTTCGAGCACCAGGGTCGCCGCTACGCGCACACGCTCGATCCGCGCAGCGGCTGGCCGCCGGTCGAGGCGCCGGCCGGCGTCACCGTGCTGCACCCGAGCGCGATGCAGGCCGACGCACAGGCCACCGTGCTCTCGGTGCTCGCCCCCGAGACGGCGCTGGACTACGCCGACCGCCATGACCTCGCCGCGATCCTGCTGCTGCGCGAGGACGGCGGCCGGTTCTCCGAACGCCTGAGCCGGGCCGCGACGGCGATGCTCGAATGAGCACGCGGGCCGGCGTCCTGCCGCGGCTGGGCCAGCCGGCGGTCCTGTTGCTGCTGCTCGGCCTGGCCGTCGTCCTGTTTCGCTGGAACCATCCCGCCGCGCCCGCGTTCGACCCGCAGGCGCCGCGACTGGTGGCGGCCACGATCATCGCGCTGCTGTATGTCCTGTTCTGCGCGTTCCTCGCGCTGCGCCACCGGCGCCATGCGCGGGTGCCCATGCCGCGCGGCGACGTCGGACAGAACACGGGCACGAACGGCGACGCGGAGCTGTGGGTGATCCATGCCAGCCAGACCGGCACGGCCCAGGACCTGGCCCTGCGCAGCGCCGAGACGCTGCGCGCCGGCGGCCTGGCCGTGCGCAGCCTGCCGCTGGGCGAACTGGACGCGACGCGGCTCGCCACCTGCCGGCGCGCGCTGTTCGTGGTCAGCACCACCGGCGAGGGCGATGCGCCGGACGATGCCTACGCCTTCGTGCGCGACGCGATGCAGAACGGCGCATCGCTGTCGCAGCTGCAGTACGGCCTGCTGGCGTTGGGCGACCGCGCCTACCAGACCTTCTGCGGCTTCGGCCGCACGCTCGATCACTGGCTTCGCGAGCACGGCGCCACGCCGCTGTTCGACACCGTCGAGGTCGACGACGGCGACGCCGGCGCGCTGCGCCACTGGCAGCACCAGCTCGGCGCGATCGGCGGCGATGCCGGCGCGGCCGACTGGACTCCCCCGGCCTACGGGTGCTGGCGCCTGGCGCAGCGGCGCGTGCTCAACGCCGGCAGCCCGGGTGCACCGGCGGTGTGGATCCGCATCGAGCCGGCGGACGAGGCCTCGGTGCAGTGGCTGCGCACGCCCGATGCCTGGCAGGCCGGCGACATCGCCGAAGTCCTGCCCGGTCCGCCCGGCAGCGCGCGGCCCCACCGCGAGTACTCGATCGCTTCGCTGCCCGCCGACGGTGCCATCGAGCTGCTGGTGCGCGAACAGCGTCATGCCGACGGCACGCCCGGCCTGGGCTCCGGCTGGCTGTGCGCACAGGCCACGCCCGGCGTCCCGATCGCGCTGCGCGTGCGCCGCAATCCGTCGTTCCACGCTCCCGTTGACGACCGCCCGATGATCCTGATCGGCAACGGCACCGGCATCGCCGGCCTGCGTGCGCACCTCAAGGCCCGCATCGCGCAGCGTCGTCACCGCAACTGGCTGCTGTTCGGCGAACGCCGGCGGGCGCAGGACTTCCACTTCGGCGCGGAGCTCGAGGCCTGGCTCGCCGCCGGCCAGCTCGCGCGCCTGGACCTCGCCTTCTCGCGCGATGCCGGCGACGGCCGCTACGTGCAGGATCTCCTGGCCGGACAGGCGCAGGACCTGCGCGAATGGATCGAGGACGGCGCCACCGTCCATGTCTGCGGCAGCCTGGCCGGCATGGCGCCCGCCGTCGACGCCGCCCTGGCCGCGATCATCGGCGCCAGGAGCGTCGAGCGCCTGCGCCTGGAAGCGCGCTACCGTCGCGACGTGTACTGACGCATTGCCGCGGGACGCCGTCCCTGCGACGGACCCCGCGCGATCGCATGGATGAGCGCGCTCAGCCCTCCGGCTCGCCGAGGGTGACCTCGATTTCGCGCTCGTCGTCGCCGCGCCGGACCGTGAGCGTCACGCGCTCGCCCGGCTGGTGGCGTTCCACCTGGTCGAGCATGTCGTCGAAGTTGGCGATCGGCTCGCCCTCCATTGCCACGATCACGTCGCCGATCACGATGCCGCCGGTGCGCTCGCGACGGAACGGCTGCAGGCCGGCACGCGCCGCCGGGCCGCCGGGCTCGACACCGACCACCGCCAGACCCTTGCCCAGGCCCAGGGCCTGGTTGAAGTCCGGCGGCGCGGCGGACACGCCCATCGTCGGCCGGGTGACGCGGCCATCGCGGATCAGGCGCGGCACGATGCGGCTGACCTCGTCCACCGGGATGGCGAAGCCGATGCCGGCGCTGCCGCCGCTGGGGCTGTAGATCGCGGTGTTGACGCCGATCAGCCGACCCGCCGAGTCCAGCAGCGGCCCGCCCGAATTGCCCGGGTTGATCGCCGCGTCGGTCTGGATCACGCCGCGGATCGCGCGGCGCGTGACCGACTCGATCTCGCGGTCCAGCGCGCTGACGACGCCGGTGGTGAGGGTCTGGTCCAGGCCGAAGGGATTGCCGATGGCATAGACCGCCTGGCCCACGACCAGGTCCGTGCTCGTGCCCAGGAGAATCGGCGGCAGGCGATCGCGCGGCGCTTCGATGCGCAGCACCGCGAGGTCGCGATCCGGGAAGGCCCCGACCAGCCGCGCCTCATAGCTGCTCTGGTCGGCCAGGGTCACGCGCGCGCCGTTCACCGTATTCACGTCCCGCACTCCGCGGCCCA
>CAMLNE010000260.1 GCA_946481265.1 uncultured Panacagrimonas sp.
TCGAAAAGAGCATGTATGGCCGCAAGTACATGGGCATCGACCGCTGCACCTGGCTCTTCGACGACAAGGGCGAGCTGCGGCAGGTCTGGCGTGGCGTGAAGGTGAAGGGCCACGCCGCCGCCGTCCTCGAAGCCGTCAAGGCGCTGTAAAGCTCCACTGATCTACAACCACTCCATGCTTCCACCGTCTGGCCGCCCGCGCGGCCGGAGCGGCGCCGCTCTCGTTTTCGCGCCGACACCCAGGCCGCCCCTGAACCGATGACGGACCCCGTGAAGAAGAAAATTTTCGTGCTGGACACCAACGTGCTGATGCACGACCCGACCAGCCTGTTCCGCTTCGAGGAACATGATCTGTTCATCCCGATGGTCGTGCTCGAGGAACTCGACGGCCTGAAGAAGGGCACCAGCGAGCCGGCACGCACCGCACGCCAGGTCAGTCGCCTGCTCGACGAGCTGATCGCGGACAAGGATCACGCGCAGATCGAGAAGGGGCTGGTGCTGCCGACCAGCTTCGTCAAGCGCAACGGCGGCGGCAAGCACGGCGAGCCGGCCAGCGGCCGACTGTTCTTCCAGACCCGGCCGACGGAGAGCACGCTGCCCGGCATCCTGCCCGGCAACAAGCCCGACAACGCGATCCTGCTCAGCGCCCTGTCGCTGCAGGGCCAGCATTCGGCCCGCCAGATCACGCTGGTCAGCAAGGACATCAACCTTCGCATCAAGGCGACGATCGTCGGTGTCCACACCGAGGACTACCACAACGACCAGGTGCTGGAGGATGCCGACCTCCTCCCCACCGGCTATGCCGAGCTGCCCGAGAATTTCTGGGAATCGCACGGCGACAAGATGGAGAGCTGGCAGGACGAACGCGGCCGCGCCTGCTACCGGGTGCACGGCCCGAGCGTGAAGGACCTGTATCTCAACCAGTTCCTGTACCTGCCGGACGACGATCGCGACCGTGGCCTGGAGCTGGTGGTGGACAAGCTGGAGGACGATTCGGCCACCCTGCGCGTGATCCGCGACTACCGCGCCAGCAAGTCCCCCGTCTGGGGCATCCATGCCAAGAACCGCGAGCAGAACTTCGCGCTCAACCTGCTGCTCGATCCCGACATCGACTTCGTCACGATCCTGGGCACGGCCGGCACCGGCAAGACCCTGCTGACGCTCGCCGCCGGCCTGGCGCAGGTTCTCGATGAGCCTCGCTACCGCGAGATCATCATGACCCGCGTGACCGTGCCACTGGGCGAGGACATCGGCTTCCTGCCGGGGACCGAGGAAGAGAAGATGACGCCGTGGATGGGCGCGCTGATGGACAACCTCGAGGTGCTCACCCAGAACGGTCATGCCGGCGACTGGGAACGCGCGGCGACCAACGACCTGCTGTCCAAGCGCATCAAGATCCGCTCGCTCAACTTCATGCGCGGACGCACCTTCCTCAACCGCTACATCATCCTCGACGAAGCGCAGAACCTGACCGCCAAGCAGATGAAGACCCTGGTCACGCGCTGCGGCCCGGGCACGAAGATTGTCTGCCTGGGCAACCTCTCGCAGATCGACACGCCCTACCTGTCCGAGACGACCTCGGGGCTGACCTACGTGGTCGACCGCTTCCGCGGCTGGCAGCATGGTGGGCACGTCACGCTGGCGCGCGGCGAGCGTTCACGTCTGGCGGCGCATGCTTCGGACATCCTGTAACCGACCCCTGGAATTCACATGCTCGGAAAACTGGCCAAGGGAGTGAAGGACGGTGCGCTCGGCATCGCACTCAAGGCCTATGTCAACGACCGCCTGAGCGACTACGGCGAAGTGCTCGACTGCTCGGTGGACACCGGCAAGGGCCGCATCGCGGTGCGCGCGCTGCTCAAGGGCGAGAAGGACCCCATCAACGCGGCGGTGGAGAAGTACGAACTCGAGCGCGAGGGCGACAGCGTCTACGCCATCCTGCGCAACTTCTCGAGCTCTCGTCCCTGGCTGACCCTGCTGCTCGGCAAGCTGTTCACCGGCAAGCGCTACAAGCTGCCGTCCGCCGTGCGCAACCTGCTCTAGCCGCCGCCGTGAACCGCGAACGCGAACTCCGTGTCGGCCTGGTCCAGCAGCCCTGCGTGGACAACCGGGAACAGAACCTTGCCACCTCCGAGGCCGGCATCCGCGAGGCGGCCCAGCTCGGCGCGCGGCTGGTGCTGCTGCAGGAGCTGCATACCTCGCTGTACTTCTGCCAGCACGAGTCGACCGACCTGTTCGACCTGGCCGAACCGATCCCGGGCCCGTCCACGCAGTTCCTGTCGAAGCTGGCCAGGGAACTGGACATCGTGCGGGTGGGCTCGCTGTTCGAGCGTCGCGCGGCTGGCCTCTACCACAACACGGCGGTGGTCCTGGAAAAGGACGGCTCGCTGGCCGGCATCTACCGCAAGATGCATATCCCGGACGATCCGGGCTACTACGAGAAGTTCTACTTCACGCCGGGCGATGCCTCACCCGCCGCCGGCGGCCCCGGCTTCACGCCGATCCAGACCAGCGTGGGCAGGCTCGGCGTGCTGGTGTGCTGGGACCAGTGGTATCCCGAGGCGGCGCGCCTGATGGCCCTGGCCGGCGCCGAGCTGCTGCTCTACCCGACCGCCATCGGCTGGAATCCGGACGATCCTGCCGACGAGCGCGAACGCCAGTGCGATGCCTGGGTGACGATCCAGCGTGCGCACGCCGTTGCCAACGGCCTGCCGGTACTGGTCGCCAACCGCGTTGGCCACGAGGCCGACCCCAGCGGGCAGTCGAAGGGCGCGCAGTTCTGGGGTCATAGCTTCGTCGCCGGTCCGCAGGGCGAGGTGCTGGTCAAATCGGGCGACGCGCCCGAGGTGCTGGTCGTCGACGTCGATCTCCAGCGCAGCGAGAACGTACGCCGCTGGTGGCCCTTCCTGCGCGACCGCCGCGTGGACGCCTACGCCGACCTGGGCAAACGCTTCCGGGACTGAGTCCGGCGCGCACTGCGCCGACGTGGCGACGTGCCAAGCGAAGCCGGCGCGTCCCCGGGCACGGGAAGCAGCACCTCCGCGCCGGACGGACCGTGTGGGCCGCGTGCCTTACACGCGGGATGCCACGTCCTGCGCTGCGCTCATGCGTGTTCCGGGTGTACCCACCAGGGCCTGAGCGCGTCGGTCGCGGGCGTGTAGTCCAGTCCCAGGGACTCCGCCACCGCGGCGTGGGTGATGCGTCCGGAATGCAGGTTCAGCCCCTCGCGCAGCCCGGCGTCGTCCAGCAGCGCCCGCCCGGCGCCCTTGTCCGCAAGCGCCAGCACGAAGGGCAGCGTCGCATTGGTCAGGGCAAAGGTGGAGGTGCGCGCCACCGCTCCGGGCATGTTCGCCACGCAGTAGTGCACCACGCCCTCCTCGACATAGGTCGGGGCATCGTGCGTGGTCGGCCGCGAGGTCTCGAAGCAGCCGCCCTGGTCGATCGCCACGTCGACCACCACCGCGCCGCGTTTCATGCGGCGCAGGTGCTCGCGCGTCACCAGCCGCGGCGCGCTGGCGCCCGGCACCAGCACCGCACCGATCACCAAGTCGGCCTGCGCGGTGGTCTGCTCGATGGCATCGCGCGTGGAATAGAGCGTGATCAGGCGGCCCTGGAAATCCTCGTCGATCTGCTTGAGCCGCGGCAGCGAGTGGTCGAGCACCGTCACGCGCGCGCCCATGCCCAGGGCGATGCGTGCGGCGTTGCGGCCCACCACGCCGCCCCCGATCACCAGTACCTCGGCCGGGGATACCCCGGGTACCCCACCGAGCAGCAGCCCGATGCCGCCCTGCGCCTTCTCCAGCGCGTGCGCGCCCGCCTGGATCGCCATGCGGCCGGCCACCTCGCTCATCGGCGCGAGCAGGGGCAGACCGCCCTGCCCGTCCCCCACCGTCTCGTAGGCGATGCCGATGCAGCCGGAATCGAGCAGCGCGCGCGCCTGCTGCGGATCGGGCGCCAGGTGCAGGTAGGTGAACAGCGTCTGTCCCGCCCGCAGCAGCGCGCACTCGCGCGGCTGCGGCTCCTTGACCTTCACGATCAGTTCGCAGCCGCCGAACAGTTCCTCGGCGCGGGTCACGATCCGCGCGCCGAGCTTGCGATAGGCTTCATCGGACAAGCCGATGCCCTCGCCCGCCTGCGATTCGATCCAGACCTCATGACCATGCGCCACCAGCTCGCGCACCCCGGCCGGGGTCAGACCGACGCGGTACTCGTGAACCTTGACCTCCCGTGGTGTGCCGACGCGCATCGCATGTTCCTCCTGCGGGGACTCCACCCTGCCCTGTCCCGACCGGCGCGCCGATGAACCGTCGGTCCGGCATGCCGGCGCCAGGCGCGGTGGGCGCGCTGATCGCCGCCATCGGCTTCGGGGTGGCGGTCTGGTATGGCTGGGAGTGGTACCACGTTCCGCGCTGGAGCGAACAGGAGATCGTCGGCTCGGTCGAGCTCAACCTTGCGCTCGATCTGAGCCGGCAGCCGCCGGACAGCCTGACCGCCGAGGCCCGCGACCAGCTGCGCGCGCAGATCCGCCGCGAGGTCGAGGCGCAGATCGCAAGAGAGGTCGAGGAACCGCGCGGCTACACGCTGGCCGGACTGGCGATCGGCATGTTCGGCCTGCTGCAGATGGCCCTGCGCACCTGGCTGGGGCGGCGCTGAGGGCGAAGCCCGGCCGGCCAGCGCCTGCGGCGCGACGCCAGCACGACGCACCGTTGCGGCGGCGCGCCGGGCTGACGCTGCACGTTCGCGGCGCGAAGATTTCACGCCGGCACATCGGCCTGGCGCGACGTGGATTTTTTTGCGAGGGCGTGTCGATTGCGCCCGGTGCCGTTCGTCGATTCACCAGGAGCGCGCGGAAGCAGACCCCGGCCGCCGCGGTCCCACCCCCCGAACCAAGGAGATGAACATGCGCGTCATGGTGATGGTGAAAGCGACGAAGGATTCCGAGCAGGGCGTGATGCCCACCGAGGAGCTGCTCACGCAGATGGGCCGCTTCAACGACGAACTGGTGAAGGCCGGCGTCATGCTGGCCGGCGAAGGACTGCATCCGAGCTCGAAGGGCAAGCGCGTGCTGTTTTCCGGCCGCAACCGGACGGTGACCGATGGACCCTTCACCGAGACCAAGGAGCTGGTCGCCGGCTTCTGGCTGTGGCAGGTCCGCTCGATCGATGAAGCGGTGGAATGGGTCAAGCGCTGCCCCAACCCGATGTTCGGCGACTCGGAGATCGAGATCCGGCCGGTGTTCGAGGCCGAGGATTTCGGCGCCGAGTTCACGCCCGAGCTGCGTGAACAGGAAGAGCGCCAGCGCGCGCAGATCGCGGCACGCAGCTGATCCGATCCCACCACCCGGAGACAGACCATGCAGATCCAGTCCTATCTCTTCTTCAACGGCAGCTGCGGCGAAGCCCTCGGTTTCTACGAGAAGGCGCTCGGCGCAAGAGTCGACATGCGCATGACCTTCAAGGAGGCCCCGGAACCGCCGCCGCCGGACATGGTGCCGGCGGACTGGGGCGACAAGATCATGCACGCGAGCTTCTTCATTGGCGACACGCTGGTGATGGCCTCGGACGGCTGCGACTCCGACTCCCGCGGTTTTTCGGGATTCTCGCTGTCGCTCAGCGTCAACACCGAGCAGGAAGCCGATCGCTGCTTCGCGGCGCTGTCCGACGGCGGCCAGGTGACGATGCCGCTGGGCCAGACCTTCTGGTCGCCGCGCTTCGGCATGCTGAAGGATCGCTTCGGCATCGGCTGGATGATCAACCTCGTACCCTGAGGCCGGCGCCCGGGAGAAGACGACATGCAGGACAGCACCGCCCCGCCCAGGGCGACCCGCCGCGAGTGGATCGGCCTGGCCGTGATCGCGCTGCCCTGCCTGCTCTATTCGATGGACCTGACCGTGCTCAATCTCGCGGTCCCGGCGCTCAGCCGGGATCTCGAGCCCAGCGCGGCGCAGCTGCTGTGGATCATCGACATCTACGGCTTCATGGTCGCCGGCATGCTGATCACCATGGGCACCCTGGGCGACCGCATCGGCCGCCGGCGCCTGCTGATGATCGGCGCCACCGCCTTCGGCATCGCCTCGGCGGTCGCGGCGTTCTCGACCAGCGCCGAGATGCTGATCCTGATGCGCGCAC
>CAMLNE010000261.1 GCA_946481265.1 uncultured Panacagrimonas sp.
AACACGCCGCCCGGCTCGCCGGTCGACGCCAATGGCTGCCCCTTCGATTCCGACGGTGACGGCGTGCCCGACCACCTCGACCAGTGCCCCGGCACGCCGGCCGGCGTGAAGGTGGACGCCAAGGGCTGCCCGCTGGATTCGGACGGAGACGGCATTCCCGACTACCTCGACCAGTGCCCCGATACCCGCGCCGGTTCGGCGGTGAATGCACAGGGCTGCGAGATCAGCGACAAGGACGGCGACGGCATTCCCGATCACCTCGACAAGTGCCCGGACTCGGATCCGAGCATCGCGGTCGGTCCGGACGGCTGCCCGCTCGACAGCGATGGCGACGGCATCCCGGATCATCTCGATGAATGCCCGAACACGCCGCCCGGCCTGAAAATCCTGCCCAACGGCTGCGCGCTGGTCGGCGACTGCCGCCGCCCACGTCCGGGCGAGGCGGTCGATGCCAAGGGCTGCGCGCTGGATCAGCGCTTCATCCTGCGCGGGGTCAAGTTCGAGTTCGACTCCGATCGGCTGACCAAGCCGGCCGAGAAGATCCTCGATGACGTGGCCGATACGCTGGCGGCGTACCCCGACGTGACCGTCGAGGTGCAGGGCCATACGGACAGCCTGGGTACCGACGCCTACAACCTGGGCCTGTCGGAGCGCCGCTCCAACTCGGTCAAGCGCTACCTGGGCAGCCGCGGCGTCAACGGTAGCCGCCTGCGCCCGGTCGGCTATGGCGAGACCTCCCCGATTGCCGACAACGGCACGGCCGAAGGCCAGGAAGAGAACCGTCGCGTGGAGTTCCGCGTCATCGAGAACTAAGCGCAACGCGAGGCATTCGAGGCCCGGCAGGATTTCCTGCCGGGCCTTTTTGCTGGATAGCCCTTTTGTGGACGGGCTTTCTCCCGGACGACCTTGTCGTCATGGCCGGCACCCACTGCATACGGGTCCTTCAAGCGGCGAACGCCCACTTCGATGAACCGTCCGCCATGGGTCTCCCTCTCTGCCGGGTTGACCGCGCGGACAGGCTGAGATGCCGCGCATAAAAGCTCGTCAACGCTCTTTTTCACGACAAAAAATCACAATAACGGCCGGCTCGAAAAAACTTCCGGAAGTCTTCGCTGGCTGCTGTTTTCCTTAACCATTCCAAGCCACGGAAGCTCGAGACCGCAGGCTTTGGCCAAATGCCGTCCGTCGGAAGCGAATCCTGCACCAGCCGGTCGGCACCGCCCATGGCCTTGGGCAAACCTGCTGCGGTGCCCGTGACTTAGGCGATCGATCCACAGGCAGGGCACAGCCTGCGCAAGTTTCTTCCACAAGCTTGAACACAGAATGTTGGGGTTGACCCATCCGAAAACCACTAGATATTGTTGGGTCGCGGTGACGCGATGGGTTTGAGGCGGCAAGACACAGCAGCCACTCGATCAGGCCCGGCGCACCGGACTCACACGCGATCCGAGGGACCTCGGTAGACGCGTCGCTGCAATTCCCCGACAGGGGCTGCCGCGATGCTTCGGTCCAGCGGACTCGCGACGGCATTCAGGAAGGCGCGTCCAGTCGAGAGCTCCCGGGACGACGCACCTTCAACAAATTGGAGAGGTCAAAAAAAGCCATGAGCCTGCAATCCATCGAAACGGGCACCGGCGGCAGCACCGTGCGCCACGCAGCGCAGACGCCGTCCACCGCCGAACTCGCCGCCGCGGCCCCGGGTGGGATCAAGGTGATCCGCCGCAACGGCAAGCTGACCAGCTTCGATGCCTCGAAGATCTCGATCGCCCTGACGAAGGCCTTCCTCGCCGTCGAAGGCGGCCAGGCAGCGGCCTCCTCGCGCGTGCGCCAGCTCGTCGCCGATCTCACCGCCCAGGTCACCCAGGCCCTGACGCGCCACCTCAACGGCGGCGGCACCCTGCATATCGAGGACATCCAGGACCAGGTCGAGCTCGCCCTGATGCGTGCCGGCGAACACAAGGTCGCACGCGACTACGTGCTCTACCGGAACGAGCGCGCCAAGGAGCGCGCCGCCGAGGCCGCCAGGCAGACGCCCGCGCAACTGGCCAAGGCCGCCCTCAGTGTCACGCTGGACGACGGCACCGTGGTGCCGCTCGACGAGCCGCGCATGCACCGCCTGGCCGCCGAAGCCTGTGCCGGGCTCACCGGCGTGGACGGCGAGGAAGTGGTGGCCGCCGCGGTGCGCGATCTCTACGACGGCATCCCGGAAGCCGAACTGAGCCAGGCGCTGACCCTGTCTGCGCGCGCGCGCATCGAGAAGGAGCCCAACTACACCTACGTCTCCGCGCGCCTGCTGCTCGACGCGATGCGTCACGAGGCGCTCAAGTTCCTCGGCGAGGCGCAGTCGCGCCCCACCTTCGAGGAGATGAAGGGCCTGTACGCGGCCTACTTCCGCGACTTCATCCACAAGGCTGCGGAACTCGAGCTGGTGGACCCCAAGCTCTGCCTGTTCGACCTGCACACCCTGGGCGAAGCGCTGCTGCCCGAGCGTGACGGCAACTTCGATTACCTGGGCCTGCAGACCCTGTACGACCGCTACTTCATCCACTCCAACAAGGTGCGCTTCGAACTGCCGCAGGCCTTCTTCATGCGCGTGGCGATGGGGCTGGCGATGAACGAGGTCGAGCGCGAGGCGCGCGCCATCGAGTTCTACCAGCTGCTGTCGAGCTTCGACTTCATGAGCTCGACGCCGACGCTGTTCAACAGCGGCACCCTGCGTCCTCAGCTCAGCTCCTGCTATCTCACCCAGGTGCCCGACGACCTGCACGGCATCTTCGGCGCCATCCACGACAACGCCATGCTGTCGAAGTTTGCCGGCGGCCTGGGCAACGACTGGACGCCGGTGCGGGGCATGGGCGCCTACATCAAGGGCACCAACGGCAAGTCCAACGGCGTCGTGCCCTTCCTCAAGGTGGCCAACGACACGGCCGTGGCCGTCAACCAGGGCGGCAAGCGCAAGGGCGCGCTGTGCGCCTACCTGGAGACCTGGCACCGCGACGTCGAGGAATTCCTCGACCTGCGCAAGAACACCGGCGACGACCGCCGTCGCACGCATGACATCGACACCGCCAACTGGGTGCCGGACCTGTTCATGAAGCGCGTCATGGAAGACGGCCCGTGGACGCTGTTCTCGCCCGAGGACACGCCAGACCTGCACGACCTGATGGGCGAGGCCTTCGAGAAGCGCTACTGCGAGTACGAGAAGCTGGCCGAGGAAGGCCGCATCAAGAACCACAAGCGCATCCAGGCGCTGGGCCTGTGGCGCAAGATGCTGTCGATGCTGTTCGAGACGGGCCATCCCTGGGTCACGTTCAAGGACCCCTGCAACGTCCGCAGCCCGCAGCAGCACGTGGGCGTGGTGCACAGCTCCAACCTCTGCACCGAGATCACGCTCAACACCAAGGCGGGCTCGGAAATCGCCGTGTGCAACCTGGGCTCGGTCAACCTGCCGGCGCACATCGTCGACGGCCGGCTCGACGAGGCCAAGCTCGAGAAGACCATCAACACCGCGCTGCGCATGCTCGACAACGTCATCGAGTACAACTACTACTCGGTGGCGACGGCGCGCAATTCCAACCTGCGCCACCGCCCGGTCGGCCTGGGCCTGATGGGCTTCCAGGACGCGCTGTACAAGCTGCGCCTGCCCTACGAGAGCGACGCGGCGATCAAGTTCGCCGATGAATCGATGGAGGCGATCAGCTACTTCACGATCAAGGCGAGCACCAACCTGGCGGAGGAGCGCGGCACCTACACCAGCTTCAAGGGCTCGCTGTGGGATCGCGGCATCCTGCCGATCGACTCGGTCAAGCTCCTGGGCGATGCGCGCGGCCAGCAGTACCTGCAGCAGGACACCTCGCAGTCCGGCCGCTTCGACTGGAACGCGCTGCGCAGCCGTGTGCAGACCGTGGGCATGCGCAACTCCAACTGCATGGCGATCGCGCCCACCGCGACCATCGCCAACATCACCGGCGTGAGCCAGTCGATCGAGCCGCAGTTCTCCAACCTGTACGTGAAGTCCAACCTCTCGGGCGAGTTCACCGTCATCAACGAGTACCTGGCCAACGATCTCAAGGCCCAGGGCCTGTGGGACGAGGTGATGGCGCACGATCTCAAGTACTACGACGGCAGCGTGCAGAAGATCGACCGCGTGCCGCACGAGCTCAAGGAGATCTACAAGTGCGCGTTCGAGGTGGACTCCAGGCGCCTCGTGGACGCCGGCAGCCGCCGCCAGAAGTGGATCGACCAGTCGCAATCGCTGAACCTGTACATGGCGGCGCCGAGCGGCAAGAAGCTGGACGAGCTCTACAAGCACGCCTGGATCTCCGGCCTGAAGACCACCTACTACCTGCGCACGCTGGGTGCCACGCACGCCGAGAAGACCACCATCACCGACGGTCGCCTGAACAAGGTCGGCAGTGGCGAGAGCGCCGGATCCGCGGCCGCGGCCGCAGCCGCCTCGAGCCAGATCACGATGCCCCGCCCCGCCACCGAGATCTCCGGCTCCAAGGTCTGCTCGATCCTGGATCCGGGTTGCGAGTCGTGCCAGTGAGAACCTCGACACGCTCCCTGATCGGGAGGTCCGGCTTCGGCCGGGCTGCCCGATCGGCGGGTGCGGGAAAGGTTCTTTCCTGAGAAAAGACAGCCCGGACAGAACCGCTTTCGATCATTCATCCCGGACCGCCTCGACCGCGATCCGAGCTACAGAAGAACAGGAGTACCGAACATGCTTTCCTGGGACGACGAACCCACGACCGCCACCTCCAAGACCGCGTCGAACAAGCCGGCCGGTGCGCATGCGCCGCATGCCGCCGTCGTGATGGCCGGTGCGGGCCAGGACACCCTCAAGCACCCGCCCGCCACGCCGCCCGTCCCCGCGCCGGAGGACTTCCACCTCAAGGCCCCGCAGGCCCGGGCCGACGCCGGCGCCACCGGCCTGGAAGACCTGGCCATGGGTGCGCGCCGCATCCAGGTGGACGACAAGAAGATCATCAACTGCCGCGCCGACCTCAACCAGCTCGTCCCCTTCAAGTACAAGTGGGCCTGGGAGAAGTACCTCGCCGCGTGCAACAACCACTGGATGCCCCAGGAGATCGGCATGAGTGCCGACATCGCGCTGTGGGCCGACCCGAACGGGCTGACCGACGACGAGCGCACCATCATCAAGCGCAGCCTGGGCTTCTTCAGCACCGCCGACTCGCTGGTGGCCAACAACCTCGTGCTCGCCGTCTACAAGCACATCACCAATCCCGAGTGCCGCCAGTACATCCTGCGCCAGGCCTTCGAGGAAGCGATCCACACGCACGCCTACCAGTACATCATCGAAAGCCTTGGCCTGGACGAGGCCGAAGTCTTCAACATGTACCGCGAGATCCCGAGCATCCACGACAAGGCCGCGTGGAGCCTGCCGTACACGCAGAGCCTGGCCGACGAGAACTTCCACACCGGCACGCCGGAGAACGACCAGCGCCTGCTGCGCGACATGATCGCCTTCTACGTCGTGTTCGAAGGCATCTTCTTCTATGTCGGCTTCGTGCAGCTGCTCAGCTTTGGCCGTCGCAACAAGATGGTCGGCACCAGCGAGCAGATCCAGTACATCATGCGTGACGAAGCCATGCACATGAACTTCGGCATCGACGTGATCAACCAGATCAAGATCGAGAACCCGCACCTGTGGACGGCGGAATTCCAGGAGCAGGCCCGCGAGATGATCCGGGAGGCCACCCAGCTCGAGATCCGCTACGCCCACGACACCATGCCGCGCGGCGTGCTGGGTCTGAACGCGACGATGTTCACCGAGTACATGCAGTTCATCGCCAACCGTCGCTGCCAGCAGATCGGCATCAAGGCGATCTATCCGGGCGCCGACACCAATCCATTCCCATGGATGAGCGAAGTCATCGATCTCAAGAAGGAGAAGAATTTCTTCGAGACGCGGGTGACGGAGTACCAGACGGGGGGGGCGCTGAGCTGGGATTAGCGCGCACGTTTGTCCGTAGGGACGAGGGCTGACCCAGATTTTTCTGGGTCAGTTCCAGACTGAAAATCGCTATTCTGAACCGCCCCGGGAATTTCGGAGGCTCCATCACTTGAGAGAATGGAGCCATGA
>CAMLNE010000262.1 GCA_946481265.1 uncultured Panacagrimonas sp.
CGAGCGCATGCCGGGATGATGCGCCCTGGGCGGCAGGTGGCGCCGAGGCGCAGCTGCCGCCCCTCCAGGAACGTGGCCGCCGGCGGATGACCGAGCCCCGGCGCCCGTCATCCGGGAGCCGGGGCCTGTCTCAGTGCGCGGCGCCGGCGCGGGCGGCCGACTGCCCACCCATGATCAGGCGGTCGGTCCAGGCGATGCCGATCGCCGAAAAGATGAAGGCCATGTGGATGATGGTCTGCCACATGACGCCTTCCGAGGTGATCGAGGTGCATTTGACCCCGGCCGCGACCGTCGAGCACAGCGGGTGGGCGCCGATCGAGCCGGCCTCGATGAAGGTCTTGAGCAGGTGGATCGAGGAGATGCCGATGATGGCCATCGCCAGCTTCACCTTGAGCACCGAGGCGTTGACGTGGCTCAGCCACTCCGGCTGGTCGGGGTGGTTCTGCAGGCGCAGGCGCGACACGAAGGTCTCGTAGCCGCCGACGATCACCATCATCAGCAGGTTGGAGATCATCACCACGTCGATCAGGGCCAGCACGATCAGCATCACCTGCTGCTCGTTGAGTTCGAAGGCGCCGTGGATCAGGTGCCACAGTTCCTTGACGAACAGGATCACGTAGATGCCCTGCGCCACGATCAGGCCCAGGTACAGCGGCAGCTGCAGCCAGCGGGACGAGAAGATCAGCGAGGGTAGCGGGCTCAGCGCCGCGTCGATGGAATGCGGATTCGTCGAAGGCATCGGTCAGGGGTCGGTCGTGGGGCGCGGATTCTAGCAATGCGAAAGCAGCGCGCCGCGCCCTCCCCTGCGGCCCGCCCCGCGTCCGGCGTTATGCTCGCCGCATGACCGAAGACCGTTTCATCGACCTCGAAACCCGACTGGCCTACCAGGACGAGGCCATCCGCTCGCTCAGCGACACCGTCGCCCGCCAGCAGAAGAAGATCGACCAGCTCGAAAGCCTTGCGCGGCAGCTGCTGGAGCGCGTCAAGGCGCTCAACGAGCCGATCTACAAGGGCACGCCCGCCGACGAAGTGCCGCCGCATTACTGAGCGCCCGGCAATGGCGTGCGTCCACGGCGTTGCTCCCGGGACAGCGACCCTGACGTGACCCTGCCCGATCGCGACGGCGTGGGCGCCAGCCACGTGCAGGTGACCGTTGGCCCCTGGGCCAACGCCCTCGAATTCCTGGTGGCCCGCTTCCCGGGCATCGACGTCGATCAATGGCGGCAGCGTTTCGACCAGGGACGCGTGCTGGCCGCCGACGGCGGTGTGCTCGACGCGCACGCGGCGGTGCGACCCGGCACCGACCTGTACTACTACCGGCAGATCGAGGCCGAGCCGCGCATTCCCTTCGAGGCCGAGGTGCTGTTCCGCGACGAGCAGCTGCTGGTCGCCGACAAGCCGCACTTCCTGCCGGTGATGCCGTCCGGTCGCTACGTGCGCGAATCCCTGCTCGTGCGGCTGCGCCACGCCCTGGACCTGCCCGCGCTCGCGCCGCTGCATCGCATCGATCGCGACACCGCCGGCCTGGTGCTGTTCTCCACCGACGCGCGCAACCGCGCCGCGTACCAGGCGCTGTTCGCGCGGCGCGAGGTGCACAAGGTCTACGAGGCGCTGGCGCCCTGGCGCGCGGACCTCGCCCTGCCCTGCGAGCGACACAGCCGTCTCCAGCCCGGCGAGCCGTTCTTCCGCACGCAGGAGGTTGCCGGCGAACCGAACAGCCTGACCCGCATCGAGCTGGTCGAGCGGCGCGGCGAAAGGGCGCTCTACCGCCTGTTTCCGCACACCGGCCGCAAGCACCAGCTGCGCGTGCACATGGCGGCGCTGGGCATCCCGATCCACAACGACCCGCTCTATCCCCTGCTGAGGCCGGTGGCGGCGGACGACTTCGGCGCGCCGCTGCAGCTGCTGGCCCGCGCCCTGGCGTTCCGCGATCCACTGGACGGCCGCATGCGGCGCTTCGAGAGCCGACGCTCCCTGACGTAGCCCGGACGCAGTCCGGGGCGGCCTTGCTCGTCGAGAAGCACTCCCGGACTGCGTCCGGGCTACGGCCGCGACGGCCGCGACGGCACCGAATGAAACTATCATCGGGCATGGACGCCCATCTTCCGACCCCGACGACCCCCGATCCTTCCGACTGCCTGGCGCCGACGCCCTTCGTCGACTTCGATCATCCGGCGGTGGCGCGCTATGCGCGCGAATCCGCCGGCGGTCCCGGCAGCGACCGCGAGCGCGCGGTGCGCCTGTACTACGCCGTACGCGACGGCATCCGCTACGACCCCTACCTGATCGACCTGAGCGTCAAGGGCCTGCGTGCCAGCACGGTGCTCGAGAACGGCCGCGGCTGGTGCGTCAACAAGGCCGTGCTGCTCGCCGCCGTATGTCGCGCCTCCAGCATTCCCGCCTGCATGGGCTATGCCGACGTGAAGAACCACCTGTCGACCGAGCGTCTGCGCCAGACCATGCAGACCGACGTCTTCTACTACCACGGCTATACCTCGATCTTCCTCGATGGCCGCTGGGTGAAGGCAACGCCCGCGTTCAACCTGTCGCTGTGCGAGAAGTTCCGGCTGCGACCGCTGGAATTCGACGGCACCGAGGACTCGATCTACCACCCGTTCGACATGAGCGGACAGCGGCACATGGAATACCTCGGCTTTCGCGGCGAGCACGCCGACGTGCCGCTCGAGGCCATCCTGGAGATCTTCCGGACGCACTACCCCACCATGCAGCGTCTGGACGCGGGCGACTTCGACCGTGACGTCGACCGCGAGACCGCGACCGACGCCGCTGCCGCTGCCGCGCGGGGCGCATAAGTTGCGGGGACTGCGCGAGTTGCCATCCACCGGAGCCGGCCATGCTGCGTGAGCGCTATCCCTTCTACCTGGCCAACGAACCGCAACAGCCCAACGCGGATCTGGTCGTCACCGACAAGTACAGCGGGCAGCCCGCCACGCGGGTGGCGCAGGCCGGGCCCGACGACATCGACCGGGCGATCGGCGCGGCCGCACAGGCGGCGCCGGCCATGGCGCGCTTCCCGGCGTTTCGCCGGCAGGCCGTGCTGCAGCACTGCGTCCACGTGTTCAGCGGACGCCAGGAGCAGCTGGCCGAGGCGCTGTGCATCGAGGCCGGCAAGCCGATCACCGATGCGCGCGGCGAGGTCACGCGCCTGATCGACACCTTCCGCCTGGCCGCGGACGAGTGCAGCCGCGACAGCGGCGCCGTCATGAACATGGAGGTCAGCGCGAGGGCGCAGGGCTACCGCGGCATGTACAAGCGCGTGCCGATCGGACCGGTCTCGCTGATCTCGCCATTCAACTTTCCGCTCAACCTGGCGGCGCACAAGATCGCGCCTGCCATCGCGGCTGGCTGCCCGTTCGTGCTCAAGCCGGCCAGCCGCACGCCGGTCGGTGCGCTGCTGATCGGCGAGGTACTGGCCGGAACCGATCTGCCGAAGGGCGCGTTCTCGATCCTGCCCTGCGCACGCCAGGGCGCGGAGCTGTTCACCACCGACGAGCGCCTCAAGCTGCTCTCCTTCACCGGCTCGCCATCCGTGGGCTGGGATCTCAAGTCGCGCGCGGGCCGCAAGAAGGTGGTGCTCGAGCTCGGCGGCAACGCGGCCTGCATCGTCACCGCCGGCACCGAACTGGACAAGGTGATCCCGCGACTGGTGTTCGGCGCCTACTACCAGTCCGGGCAGAGCTGCATCTCCGTGCAGCGCATCCTGGTCCACGCCTCGCGCTACGCCGAGTACCGCGATGCGCTCACCGCGGCGGTGCGGGCGCTGCCGCACGGCGATCCACGCGACGAGAACACGCGCATCGGGCCGATGATCGACGAGGCCGCCGCCCGCAGCGTCGAAGCCTCGATCGAGGAGGCGGTGGCCGGCGGCGCGAAGCTGCTGTGCGGTGGCACGCGACGGGGCGCGATGCTGGAGGCCGCCCTGCTCGAGAACGTGCCGGCGGGCTGCCGCCTGGAAGCCGAGGAGGCCTTCGGACCGGTCGCGCTGATCGCGCCCTACGACGATTTCGACGAGGCGCTGGAGCGGGTCAACGCCAGCCGCTACGGCCTGCAGGCCGGGGTCTTCACGCGCGACATCGACCAGGCGATGCGTGCCTGGGACCGGCTCGACGTCGGTGGCGTGATCATCGGCGACGTGCCGTCCTGGCGGGTCGACCACATGCCCTACGGCGGCGTGAAGGAATCCGGCCTGGGCCGCGAAGGCGTGCGCTATGCGATCGAGGACATGAGCGAGATCCGCCTGCTCGTCATCCGCGATCCATAGCCATCCGCCGGGGGCACCGCCAGCGGGACGCGCAAGGCGGGGCAAGACCCAGCTCATCGCGGCCGCCGGTGCGCAGGCGCCGCGCGCTTTGCACATGCGGTGAGCAGCGGCGCACCATGCGCTCGCGCGGCACGCCGCTGCCCTTGATTCCGGAAGCCAGGAGAACACAGCAATGGCCCAGAGGATTCGACGCGTGGTCACCGGCCACGACGCGCAGGGACGCTCCACCATCCTGTTCGACGGTCCCGCCGGATGCGTCAAGGAAATGGACTCGATGCCGGGCCTGGTCCTGACCGACCTGTGGGAAACCGTCGATGCGCCCGCCGACAACGGCGGCCGCGACGACGCCGTGCAACGCCCGGTGCGGCTCACCCCACCCGGTCGCGGCTCGCTGTTCCGCATCGTCGAATTCCCGCCGGACTCGGCCTGGAAAGGCAGCGTCGATGCGGAAGCCGCCTTCGACTCGATCGATGCCGGCGCCGCACGCGACCACGACTCGGCCGACCCGATGCGCCACAAGACCGACACCATCGACTACATCGTGGTGCTCAGGGGGGAGATCCACGCGGTGGTCGATACCGGCGAGGTCCTGCTCAAGGCCGGTGATGTCTTCGTCCAGCGCGGCACGATGCACTCCTGGAGCGTGCGGGGCCGCGAACCCTGCCTGATCGCCGTGATCCTGATCGGGGCCACGCCGGCCTGAAGACGGCTGCGGGATCTTCGCAGGCACCCCGCGAGTCCGGCGTGCACCGGATACATCTCCGGCGAGCGACGTCCAGGCAAGGTCAAGCCGCCGCGACCTCGAAACGGGCCGGATGAGGCCTTCGACGGGAGGGCCCAATCCGACTGCCCGGTACGGCGACCAAGGCCCGGACGAGGCCAATGAAGAGCGGTCCGAGGCGCGCCCGGCTTGCACCGGGCACCGGAAATGCTTTCATGCAGGTCCATGTCCTTCATGCCGCAGGCGCAGGCGCGCCGCCCACGCGGACTGATCACTCCCACCGGAATTGCCGCATGCCGATCCTGCCGCGCTCCACCGCTGCCATGCTCGCGATGACCGTCGGTCTGGAGATCGGCGTCGCCACCGCCGCGAATGCCGAGCTGGCGCCGGCGGCGCAGGCATCCGCCCTGCAGCTGCGCGAACGCCATGCCGCGGCCAGCCAGGCCCTGCAGCGCAGCCCGTTCGGCCGGCCCCTGCTGCTCGACTCCGCCGACGAGGATGGGCAGTTGAGCGGCGAGGTGCTGGCCGTGCTCGACCTGCCCTTCGCCGACCTGCGTGACACGCTAGAGGAGCCCCGGGCCTGGTGCGAGGTGCTGATGCTCACGCCCAACGTGCCGGGCTGTCGCGTCGAGCGCGACGGCGGCGTACAGCTGGAGCTGAGCCTGGCGCGACGCTTCGAGAAGCTCGCCAGCCAGAGCAGCCACCATGCGACGGTGGACTACCGTGTCACCGCCAACGCCGGCGACTACCTGGCGCTGCACCTGACGGTCGAGAAGGGCCCGCTGGGCACGCGCGACTATCGCCTCGGCCTGGAGGCACTGGCGCTCGATGCGCAGCGCAGCGTCCTGCGCCTGCGCTACGCCTACCGCTACGGCCTGCGGGCGCGGCTCGCGGGCAAGGTCTACCTGGCGACCCTGGGCAGCGGCAAGCTGGGCTTCACCCAGCTTCCCGACAGCACGCCCGAGGAGCCGCACTACGTCGACGGCATGCGCGGATCGGTGGAGCGCAACGTGATGCGCTACTACCTTGCGATCGAA
>CAMLNE010000263.1 GCA_946481265.1 uncultured Panacagrimonas sp.
GGAGCGCTTCTTCGCGGGGGTGCGCGCCGAGCTCAATGCCGATGCGCCGTTGGGCTGGATCACGCGCCCCCTCGGCCGCGCAGTCGACGAGCTCGAGTCGGCCAGCAAGTTCCTGATCGAATCGTTCAAGACGGCGCCGGATGCCGCCGGCTTCGCCGCAGTGGACTACCAGCGTGCCTTCGCCCTGACCTACCTGGGATGGAACTGGCTGCGCATGGTCAAGGCCGCCGCCCGTCATCCCGACGCGGGTTTCCGCGAGGCGAAGAAGGCCACGGCCGAGTTCTTCGTCACGCGCACCCTGCCGCAGGTTCACGCGCTGCTGGGCACGGTGCGCGCACCGACGGATAGCCTGATGGCGCTGGCGCCGGCGAGCTTCTGAGGACCGGGCGGGCAGCCGCCGCCGCGCGAGGATTCAGGGAGCGGGACCCCTCGCGCGCCGCAAGCTGACACCGGATTCTCCTCGTCGGCAAACTGGCGCCGTCCATGCGGTGCAGGCTGGGTCATGCATGGGTTGGCAGCAGAATGGGGACAAGGGCCTGCAGGCCCATACGAAGCGAGGGGAAATCGATGAGCGTTCGTGGAATGTGGGCGGTTCCGGTCGTCTTTCTGGCCGGGTGTTCCCTGTTCGGAGGCCAGAAACCCTCCTCTCCCGATGGCCTCGAACAGCTCGATACCGAGCATGAGGTGATCCACACGGTCGGCGCCGAGCCGGCGCCGGTCGAGGCACAGGAATCGCCGCGCGAGGTGACCCCGCCGCCCGCGGGTGATTCGCCGCGCAGCTTCGAGGAACAGACCCGCACCGTCGGCTACGATCCGCGCCGCGCTGCAGCCGCCTCCCAGGCTGCGTCGGCATCTCCCGCTTCCACGCCTTCGCTCGTTCGCCCGGAACCGGACCAGCCGATGGCGCCGATGGCCGGGCGGGTCGGCATCATGAGCCTGCTGGGCAACGAACTGCGCCATGTGCATGCCAGCCTCATCGGCGGCCACGAGCAGAGCTACAACGTGCAGTACGACTTCAATGGCTACGTCATGGAGGAGCTGCGCAAGGCCCTGCTGACCAAGACGCCCTACCAGCCGGTGAGCGTGGCCTCCACGGGCGCGCTGCGGCAGGCGGCAAACACCTGGCAGGACAGCTGGGACGGCACCCAATTCGCGCCCACCTTCCAGCGCGAGTTCGACGGCATCATCAAGCAGAACCGCCTGTCGATGCTGATCATCGTGGCCTATGCCCGGAGCGGTGACGGCCAGCTCATCGGGGGTCGCACGCTCAGCGGTTCGGGCCTGTACACGCGCGGGCAAAAGGCCGCCGTGTTCTCCACGCTGCAGTTCTATCGCCTGGTGGGCGAGCCGGCCAAGCTGGTGCTGCCGATCGCCCCCCGCGACGAGCGCAGCATCGGCGACCTGCCCGATGCCAACCTGCCCAAGGAGCTCGACAATCTGCCGGCCCGCTACCTCGTGCCGGTCTATGCGCCGCTTCGGACCCTGGTGCAGAACAAGATCCACGGGCTGGTCTCGCTGCCGCGCAAGCTGGGATACTGAAGGCTCGCGTTAACCGGGGCCTTCAGCATGGGTATCTACGATTTCGCCGCTCGTACCATCGACGGCGCCGAGCAGCCCCTGGCGGACTACCGGGGCAAAACCCTGCTGGTGGTCAATGTCGCCAGCAAATGCGGCCTTACCCCGCAGTACAAGGGGCTGGAGGCCCTGTACCGGGAATACAAGGACCGCGGCCTGGTCATCCTCGGGTTTCCCTGCGACCAGTTCGCGCACCAGGAGCCGGGCGACGAGGAAGAGATCAAGAACTTCTGCTCGCTCAACTACGACGTGAGCTTTCCGATGTTCGCCAAGATCAAGGTCAACGGCGACGATGCCCATCCGCTGTACACCTACCTGAAGACCGAGCAGGGCGGCCTGCTGGGCATGGACTTCATCAAGTGGAATTTCACCAAGTTCCTGGTCGACAAGACCGGCACGGTGGTGAAGCGCTACGCGCCCACCGACACGCCGGAGACCATCGGCAAGGATCTCGCCGCGCTGATCTGACTCGGGCTGGAGCCTCCGCGCGCAAGGCGCGCAGAGGCTCGCTGATGGCGTCGTCCAGGCGGCCGGCAGCGCCGCGAGGCCCCAGGATGCGGGCGCATGAAAAAAAGGCCGGGCATTGCCCGGCCTTTTCGTTGCGATGTCGGTTCGCGCTACTCGGCGCCGACCGTGGCCGAGCTGTCGACCGAGGCGCCTGCGCCGCCGGCATTGGCTCCGGCACCGAGGCCGACACCGGCCCCGAGCCCGGCACCCGCGCCAAGCACGCCACCGACCGCACCACTGGCGGTGTCGGCGGTCTGCTTGGCGGCCTTCTTGCCCGCCTTGCCCGCCGCATGCGCGCCGTCCTTGACCGCGGCGCCGCCCTTGGCGCCGACATCCGCGCCCGCACTGACCCCTGCGTTCGCCGCGGCCTTGGCTTCGCCTCCCTTCGCAGCCGCGGTGGCCTTGGCGTCACTCGCCTTGGCCGCACCCGCTGCCTTGGCGTCACTGGCCTTGGCCGCGCCTGCTGCCTTGGCTTCGATCGCTGCAGCCTTGGCCTCGCTGGCCTTGGCGGCACCCTTCTGCATCGTCGCTCCGGCATCGACACCGGCACCGGCACCGAGGCCGGCCTTGGCCGCGGCCGAGTCGGTCGCCGCCTTGGCGCGGGAGCTGGCTTCGGCGGTGCCCCTGGCCTTCGCCTCGGCTTCGAGCTGCGCCGCCGTCGGCGCGGTGACGTTCACGTTGGCACCGGCATCCACGCCCAGGCCGGTGTTCAGATCGGCAGCGAAGGCCGAGGAGACAGCCAGCGCCATCAGCGCGGCAGCGGACAAGGAGAGCTTGTTCATTGATTGGACCCCAGATGGTGAACCGGAAGGTTTCCGGTGCGCCGACTCTAGGTTCGCGCTCTGAATTGCGCCTGAACTCGCGGCGACCTTTCATCGAAAGGGCGCCTACTGACACACCGCGCTGCGCGGACGCCCGAAACGAGGAAGGCCCCGCGAACGGGGCCTTCTTTTCTCATTGTTCCATTCCGGTCGCGCCGCCTGCGCGGCGCCGGCCTAGAACAGGAACCGCACGCCGGCCCGCAGGTCGCTGATGTCGATGTCGCCACCGCCGCCGTCGGGATCGAGGAAGCTCATGCGGTAGTCGGCGAAGATCCCGAAGTTCTGCGCGAGGCGGTAGGTGCCGCCGACCAGCAGCTCGGGTCCGTCGGCATCGTCCATCAGCAGGTAACCTGCCTCGCCATGCAGGCGGAACGCCGGGCTCAGCGGCAGGGCGTAACCGATGGAGCCGCCGATGCCGTCATCGTCTGCATTGTCGAAGTCGAAGTTGACGTACTCGACGCGGCCGTACAGGCCCTCGGCGGTGCTGCCCATGCCCGGCCCGAAGCCCGCACCCAGGCGGATCTGGTCGAAGTCGGCGTTGAAGTCGTCGTATTCGACCGTCTGGAACTCACCGGTCAGGAACACGCGATCGGCGACCTGAAAGGCGCCCTTCACGCCGGCACCGATGCCGTCGTCGTCGACGGGGCCCAGATCGATGTCGGAAAACAGGGCGTAGCCGTCAATAAAGTTGTTGCCTGGCGCCGCAAGAACCGGCGCCGCGAAACCACATGCGGCAAGGGCCGCGATCAACTCGCGCTTCATGTTGGGGATCTCCGTTTAGGTGTGATCGACGAATCGACCCGTGAAGTATCGAGCGCGAATCTGACTCCCGGCTGAAGATTTCCTTTCTTACGATGTGCTTACGCGCGATTTCTAAAGTGGATCACGAAGCCTGCCAGCAGGCTGGCGATGGCCAGCACCCATAGCGGCGCATCGCGCCAGCGGGCGTACGGCGTCAGCCCCTGGCGTGGCCAGACCTGGCCCCGCATCAGCTCGGTGGCGTACTGCTGCGAGCGCGACTCGACGCGCCCGTCCGGCCCGATCAGCGCGGAGATGCCGGTGTTGGTCGCACGCACCAGCCAGCGCCCGTTCTCCAGCGCGCGGAAGCGCGCGATGGCCAGGTGCTGGTGCGGCGCCGAGGAATGGGCGAACCAGGCGTCGTTGGTGGCGTTGACCAGCACGCTCGCCGCGCGCGATTCGCGGGCGAACTCCGCTCCGAACACGTCCTCGAAGCAGATCGAGATGCCCAGCTCCTGGCCGTTGACGCGCACCGGGGCGTATGCCGGCCCGCCCGCGCTGAAGTCCGAATAAGGCGTGCCGAGCACGTCCATGATCGGCCGCAGCCAGTCGGGGATGGGGAAGTACTCTCCGAAAGGCACCAGGTGGCGCTTGTCGTACCGTCCCTGCGCGCCGCCCAGCGCCACGATGCTGTTGTAGATGGTCGGACCCTCGCCGCGGATCAGCACGCCGGCGAGCAGGGCCGAATCGCGCTCGCGCAGTTGCGCATCGAGCTCGGAGAAGTACTCGCCGAGCTGGTCGAGCGGCCGGTCGGGCACCACCTCGGGCCAGGCGATCAGATCCGCGTCGGCGGCCAGGGTCATCGCGCGGTAGCGCGCCAGGATCTCTTCACTGCGGCCACCCTCCCACTTCTCGTCCTGCGGCACATTGCCCTGCACGATGGCCACGTGAAGGGGGGGCGCCGCGTTCCGCGTCCACTGAGCCGGCGGCGGCAACAGGGCGCCGGCCAGCGGCAACAGCGCCACCATCAGGGCCAGCGGCCGCTGTGCACCGCGAGCGCCGAAGCTGCGGTACAAGGCATAGGCGCTGAGCGCCAGCAGCAGGGAGATGCCGTGGACGCCGATCAGCGGCGCGAAGCGTTGCGCCGGCATGTCCAGCGCGACGTAGCCCAGCGACAGCCAGGGAAAGCCGCTGTACACCCAGCCGCGCAGAAGTTCGGCCAGCAGCCACAGGCCGGGCAGCAGCAGCCACCCGATGGCACCGCGCCAGGCGCCCAGGCGCGATGCGAGCCCGCACACCAGGGCCGGGTACAGCGCCAGGTAGGCGAACAGGGTTCCCGCCAGGGCGATGCCCAGCCAGAAGGGTGCCCCGCCGTAGACGTGCGTGCTGATGAACACCCAGTACACGCCGGCGCCAAAGTGCGCGACGCCGAACAGCCAGCCCAGCAACGTCGCACGCCGCCAGCCGCGCTCCGCGCACAGGGCGAACAGCCCGGCCAGCGCCACCACCGGTGCGGGCCAGAACGACACCGGCGCAAAACCCAGGGTGGCGATCGCGCCCAGCAGGGGCGCAGCCAGCAGATCGAAACGCGGGATCACGGCAGGAAGGATGGCGGTCACCGGGAGGGATCGGATGCGTTCTTCGGCCAGGGTGCCGCGCGGGCGGGAAGAATCCGTGACCGCGACTGGGGAACGAGGCCTCGGACGGACGTCCTACGCCGGAGCGAGGCTCACCTGCAGCATCTCCACGCGGCGACTGTCGGCACGCTGCACGTTGAAGCTGAATTTCTCGATGCGCAGGCTCTCGCCGCGCTTGGGCATGTGCCCGAAGCGATGCGTCACGAAACCCCCGATGGTGTCGAACTCGCTGGTGGGGAATTCCACGCCGAAATAGGTGTTGAACTCCTCCAGCGGGGTGAGCGCGGCAACCAGGAAGCGCCGCTCGTCCTGCTTGAGGATGTGCGCGCCCTCGGCCTCGTCATGCTCGTCGTCGATCTCGCCGACGATCTGCTCGAGCACATCCTCGATGGTGACCAGGCCGGCCACGCCGCCGTACTCGTCGACCACGATCGCCATGTGGTTGCGGCCACGCTTGAAGTCCTTGAGCAGCACGTTGACGCGCTTGGACTCGGGCACGAACTGCACCGGCCGCAGCCAGCGCGCGAGATCGAAGGTCTGGTGCGGGGTCGAGGCGAAGCGCAGCAGGTCCTTGGCCAGCAGGATCCCGATGATCTCGTCGCGCGTATCGCCGGTCACCGGAAAACGCGAGTGACCGGACTCCACCACTTCCTCGATCAGCTTCTCCAGCGGCCACACGCGCTCGACGAAGCTCATCTGCGCGCGCGGCACCATGATGTCGCGAACCTGCG
>CAMLNE010000264.1 GCA_946481265.1 uncultured Panacagrimonas sp.
CCCCCGCCCGCCCCCCCCCCCGCCGCCGACCCGCCGAACGACGCAGCGCGGCAGCCCGTCCGCCACGTTGCCGCAGCCCATGACGGCGACGATTCTCACGGGGCTTCTGCCGGCATTCGTGGTGGGGAGCCGCCCATTGTGCCCGGAGCGCGCATGCGGCCCCGAGCCGCGCGACAATGCCTCACCGTGAAATACGAGATGCGTGTGGTGGAACAAGCCCAGCCCCCGTTGATGCAGGACATCATGCAACGCCTGCGCGTGCGCCGGCGCGAGGTCTTTTCCCGCATCCGGGACCGCGCGCTGATCGACCGGTGCGAACTGGCGGAGACGCTCCAGGACCTGAGTTCATTCGCCGACGAGGCGGTGGCCGAGGGGGTCCGCGAGATGACCTCGATGCTGGCGACCCGCTTCGGCCTGCCGCGATCGGAAGACGGCGGCACGGCCCAGCCCATCGTCCTGGGCATGGGCAAGCTCGGCGGCCGCGAGCTCAATTTCTCCTCCGATATCGACCTGATCTTCCTGCACACCGCGGACGGGATGACGGATGGCCCGAACGCGATCAGCAACGAGGAGTTCTTCGTCAAGCTGGCCCAGCAGGTGAGCAAGCTTCTCTCCGAGCACACGCCGGACGGCTTCGTCTTTCGCGTGGACACCATGCTGCGGCCATTCGGCTCCGCAGGGCCAATGTCGCTGAGCGTGGACGCGGCCGAGGAGTACTACCAGACGCACGGCCGCGAATGGGAGCGCTACGCGATGATCAAGGCGCGGCCGATCGCGGGCGATCTCGAGGCGGGGGAGGAGTTCCTGCGCCGCCTGCGGCCCTTCGTCTACCGGCGTTACCTGGACTACAACGCCATCAACAGCCTGCGCGACCTGAAGCGCCGCATCCACGACGACGTGGTGGCGCGCAAGGTGGTGGACGACGTCAAGCTCGGTCCGGGCGGGATCCGTGAGCTCGAATTCATCGTGCAATCCTTCCAACTCGTGCGCGGCGGCCAGGACGCCAAGCTGCGCAATGCCGCGCTGCGACCCACGCTGGCCTACCTGGGCGAATCCGGCCTGCTGCCGAAGGACACGGCGTCGAGGCTCGACGAGAGCTACGTCTTCCTGCGCAAGCTCGAGAACGCGATCCAGATGCAGGACGACCGGCAGACGCATCGCCTGCCGGTGGACGAGGATGCGCGCCGGGCGCTGTGCGTTGGCCTGGATTTTCCGGACTGGGGCGCGCTGCGCGCGCGCTTCGAGGAGGTTGCTGCCTACGTCAACGGCGAGTTTCACCGGGTTTTCGCGGACGCCACGCAGGACGCCGAGGAGTGCAGCAGCGAACCGGTGGTGCGTGCGGCGTTTGCGCCGGAGGCGCGCGCCGCTGACCTGCTGCCCGTGATCGCGCAGGCGGGCTTCACCGACGCCGACGAATCGCTGGCGCAGCGGCTGGTCGATCTGGCGCAGGGTCGCCTGGTGCGCGGCCTGTCGGAGGCCGCCTCGCTGAGCCTGCGTGGCGCGCTCGGCCGCCTGCTCGACGCGTGCCTGCAGCAGCCCGAGGCGCCGGCGCGCAGCGCCGCGCGCGTGCTCTGCGTGGTGCAGTCGGTGGCCGGTCGCAGCACGTACCTGACCCTGCTCGACCAGTCCGCGGTGGTGCGCTCGCACCTGGTGCGCCTGTGCTCGGCCAGCCAGTGGGTGACCGAGCAGATCGCCGCGTCGCCGGCGGTGCTGGATGCGCTGCTGGACCCGCGCAGCCTGTATGCGCCGCCGGATCGAGAGGCCATGCGCGGCGAGCTGGCCGCGCGTTTCGCCAGCCTGCCGCTGGAGGAGATCGAGGCCGGCATGGACCTGCTGCGGCGCTATCGCAACGACGTCACCGTGCGCATCGCCGCGGCGGACATCGCCGGCAGCCTGCCGTTGGTAAAGGTCAGCGACCACCTGACCTGGCTGGCGGAGGCGGTGCTGGCCGCGGCGATGGAGCGGGCCGCGCTGGAACTGCAGGAGACGCACGGCCGCGTGCTGCGCGAGGACGGTTCGGTCGCGGGCCTGGGGGCCATCGCCTACGGGAAGTTCGGCGGCATCGAGCTGGGCTACGGCTCGGACCTGGACTTGGTGTTCGTGTACGAGGACGTGGCGGGCGATGCCGAGAGCAGCGGTGGCGCCCGTTCGCTGGCGGCACCGGCCTGGTTCGCGCGCCTCGCGCAGCGCGTCATCCACTGGCTGTCCACGCTCACGCCGGCCGGCCGCGCCTACGAGGTGGATCTCGAGCTGCGCCCGAGCGGGCAGTCGGGCCCGGTGGCAGTGAGCTTCAAGTCGTTCGCCGCCTACCAGCGCGACAAGGCCTGGACCTGGGAGCACCAGGCGTTGACGCGCGCACGCTATGTCGCCGGGCCGCCCGCGCTCGGCACGCAGGTGGAGGCGCTGCGCCGCGAGGTGTTGTGTCGCCCGCGCGATCCGCAGCAGCTCGCGCGCGAAATCGTCGAGATGCGCCACAAGATGCGCGGCCACCTGGACAAGCATCGCCCCGGCATGTGGGACGTCAAGCAGGGCGAGGGCGGCGTCATCGACGCCGAGTTCCTCACACAGTACCTGGTGCTGCGCGATGCGCATGCGCGCCCGGAACTCGTCGACTGGTCGGACAACTGGCGCCAGCTCGACGCCCTTGCCGCCGCCGGCAGCCTGCCGCCGGAAGATCGCAGCGAGCTGATCGCCTGTTATCGCGCCTATCGCGCCTTCGCCCATGCGCAGGCCCTGCAGAGCGAGGCCACGCTGGCCGGTGAGGATCGCTTCGTCGCGGAGCGCACCGCCGTTCGCGCAGCCTGGGAGCGCCAGTTCGGGAAATCGGAGAAATCGTAGAAATCGGGGTCAGATTCCAATTAACTGGCGAGGCCAACGCAATCAGCTAGCTGTCTGTTCAGTTAATTGGAATCTGACCCCGATTTCTCGCCCCGATTTCTTCTCGTCCTCCCGCATCCTTTTTGCTGGTCCAGCAGCGTCTGGCCGGCACCTCGCCAGTCCTCTTTTCCCGGAGCCGCGATGCCTTCTACCGCCCTGTTCCGCCCGCTCGGCCTGCTCGCGATGATCCTCGCCGGGCTCACCGGCTGCGCGAGCGCTGCACCGACCTGGCGATTGGTCGAACGGCCGGTGGCAGCCCGGTCCCCTGTCCCGGATCTCGAACGGGATCGTGCGGCCATCCTCGCCATGCTCGGTGAGTACCAGGTGCGGTTTTCCTTCGAGGAAACCGTCGTCCTGCAGCCGGGTTACGTGCGCCGGGAGACGAAGGACACGGGTGCCTTCGAGACGGTGGTGCTGGTGGAGGAGGGGCCGCGCCACCTCGTGCTGCAGCACCTGCTGGTGTCCGAGGACGGCGAGCACGTCACCAAGCACTGGCGGCAGGACTGGACCTTCGAGGCGACGACGCGCTTCGAATTCACCGAGGCGCAGACCTGGCGCGTCCGCCCGCTGGACGCGGCGCTGACGCGCGGAGCCTGGACGCAGTGCGTGTACGAGGTCGACGATGCTCCCCGTTACTGCGGCACCGGCCGCTGGGAGTACCGCGGCGACATCGCGACCTGGACGTCCGATGCCACCTGGCGCCCGCTGCCGCGACGCGAGTACACGGTGCGTTCGGATTACAACGCGCTGCGCGCGATCAACCGCCACAGCATCACGCCGTCCGGCTGGACGCACGAACAGGACAACACCAAGACGCTGCGCGAGGGCGAGACGCCGGTGGCCGAACGGGTGCGCGAGTTCGGTTTCAATGATTACCGTCGCGTGGAGGGTTTCGATTTCACCCCGGCGCGCGAGTACTGGGACGCGACGAAGGCGTACTGGGCGCAGGTGCGCGCGCAGTGGGAGGCGCGACTCGAAGCCGGCGCGGGCCTCAGCCTGAAGACCGCCGTCGACGGCATGGAACTGATCCTCCCGCTGTTCACGCAGGCGCAGAGCGTGAGTTCGGGCCAGGCAGTGACGCCGGAACAGATCGCGCGGGTCCTCGATGCCTGGGTCGTGGCGCCGGGTGCGCTTGCCGCCGAACCCGCGGTGCCTGAGCCGGAAGCTGGGCGCGCTTCCGAGTCGGAAGGCACGGCGTCCGGATACTGACCGCCCGGCAGATCGCCTCAAGACAGCAGGCCGTCGCGAGCGCGTGCCCTTGTTGAGCGTCGAGGTGCCGGTCCTGGCCGGGATTCTCGAGGACGGGCAGAGCGGCGCATCCGGTCTGCGCAGAGCGGGCGTCCACGGCCATGTCGCAGGAGCCAAGGCGCTGCACGAGCGGCGGACCGGGGTCGCAGTGATGGCCGACGGGCAGCCGAACGGCCGCGGGCCATCGAGGATGCAGCCTCGTACCGGCGATCAGTGGGGCGGCTGAGCTGGAGCGACGTAGTGCGGTAGAGCGCGATGCGGGGTTGGCGACTGGATAGGGTCGCCGAGGCTCCCCGGGCGATCGGGGTCCCACAACTGCGGGAGATCCTGGCCGAGCTTGCCGCGCCGATCCGGGTGATCCCGGCGGGCCGATGCAAGCCCCCGCTGCGCCATTGCGCGGCCCGCGAGGTGCGGGATCCAGGCTCGAGGATCCGCACCATCCAGGTCGCTGTTGCTGCCCAACGCCCCGGGATATTTCCGGAAAGCGTGGCGCTCCTACCGGGATTCGAACCCGGGTTTAAGCCTTGAGAGGGCTCCGTCCTAGGCCTCTAGACGATAGGAGCGAGGCGTTGGGGCGCGTATTATAGGGATTCGTGCCGCGCCGACAATGCAGTTCTTTCTGCTTCGCCCGCCGCGGGCTTCTTCGCACTCGAACATCCAGGATTCCGCCATTACTCAGCCCCGTCGCATTCCGCGCGCCGAGCACCCGATCTCGCGCTCGATGATTTCTCCGGGCACGCTCAGGACGCTCTATTCACTTCGCGACGCTGGCCACGAGGCCTACATGGTGGGCGGCGGAGTGCGCGATCTGCTTGCGGGGATCAAGCCCAAGGACTTCGACGTCGCCACCAGCGCGCATCCCGAGCAGGTCAAGCGGCTGTTCCGCTCGTGCCGGCTGGTCGGGCGCCGCTTCGTGATCTGCCACGTACGCTTCGGCGAGGAGATCCTCGAGGTGACGACCTTCCGTGGTCCGATCACCGATACCCATGAGCGCGACGAGACCGGCCGCATTCTGGCCGACAACGACTACGGCACGCTGGAGGAAGACGCCTTTCGCCGCGACTTCACGATCAACGCGCTGTATTACGACATCCGCGACTACTCCATCGTCGACTACTGCGGCGGCATGGAGGACCTCAAGTCAGGCACGCTGCGCTTGATCGGTGAGCCCGAGCTTCGCTACCGCGAGGATCCGGTGCGCATGCTGCGGGCCATCCGCATCACCAACAAGATGCGCTTCCGACTGGATCCGGCCACGGCGGCGCCGATCCGCAAGCTGGCACCGCTGCTCGGCGAGATCCCGCCGGCGCGCCTGTTCGACGAAGTGCTGAAGATCCTGCTCACCCGCGAGGCGGTGGACAACCTCTACGGCCTGCGCGTGTACGGATTGTTCCGCCAGCTGTTCCCGGCCACCGAGGCGATGCTCGAGGACACCGCGCAGCTCGCGTTCGTGAACCGCGCGCTGGGCAATTCCGCCGATCGCATCGACAAGGGCATGCCGGTGAGCCCGGCCTTCCTGTACGCCGCGCTGCTGTGGCCGCCGGTCGAGCGCCGCGTGCGCGCACTGCGCGAGACCGAAGGACATTCCGAATCCCTGGCGCTGGCGCAGGCGGGCGAGGAGGTGATCGCGCGGGCGATCACGCGGGTGGCCATTCCCAAGCGCTTCTCGCTGCCGATGCGCGAGATCTGGGAGATGCAGGCGCGCTTCGAGCAGCGCAATCCCGCGCGCGCGCGCCGGCTGATGACGCATCCGCGGTTCCGCGCCGCCTACGACTTCCTCCTGCTGCGTGCGCAGGGCGGCGATCCGGCGCTGGCCGAGCTGGCCACGTGGTGGACCGAGGCGCAGAAGGGCGTGGAGCTGCCGCGGTC
>CAMLNE010000265.1 GCA_946481265.1 uncultured Panacagrimonas sp.
GCACGTCCTCGACGCACGGCCATCGCTCGATCCCCCTGTGAGAAATGCGGGCTAGTCGCGATCCGCGTTGGCGATGCCGGGATCGATCATCGCGCCACTGGACTCGAACAGCGGCCGCACGCGGTTGATCAGGGTGCAGAACAGGTCGGCCGTCTTCTCGGCGTCGTAGATCGCCGAGTGCGCCTCGCGCGCGTCGTAGTCCAGGCCCGCCGCCTCCGCCGCACGCGCCAGCACGGTCTGGCCGAGCAGGCTGCCGGCCAGGGTGACCGTGTCGAAGCACGAGAACGGGTGGAAGGGATTGCGCTTGATGCCCGTGCGCGCGACCGCGGCATTGATGAAGCCGAGGTCGAAGTGCGCGTTGTGCCCGACCAGCACGGCGCGGGTGCAACCGTTCTCGGAGATCGCCTGGCGGATCGGCTTGAAGATGTGCACCAGCGCCTCGGTTTCCTTGCGGGCCAGGCGCAGCGGGTTGTCCACCTTGATGCCGTTGACCTCCATCGAGGCCTTTTCCATGTTCGCGCCGGGAAAGGGTTCGACGTGGCTGAACACGGTGTGCCGGCGGACCAGGTTGCCGGATTCGTCCACGCCCAGGATCACGGCCGCCACTTCGAGCAGGGCATCGGTCTGGCTGTTGAAACCGCCCGTCTCGACATCGACCACGATCGGCAGGAAGCCGCGAAAGCGGTGACCGACACGGGGCTGCGATCTGGGCCCGTCGGCCTGCGGCCTGGTCGGTGCGGGACCTGCGCCGGGGGCGGTCGCCGAGGCCTGATTTTCGGGGGGAGCGTCGCTCATGGGGGCGGCACTATAGCGGAAGCGTCCCTATAATCCGCGCCTGCTGCGGCCGGCGCCTGTCGCCCCGGGCAGCAAGGCCATCGTTCCCCTCCTTTCTGTTCCGCCGCAAGCCCATGAGCAAGACCCGCAAAGTCGTCCTCGCCTACTCGGGAGGCCTGGACACCTCCGTCATCCTCAAGTGGCTGCAGGACACCTACCAGTGCGAGGTGGTGACCTTCACCGCCGATGTCGGGCAGGGCGAGGAGCTCGACCACGTGCGGCCCAAGGCGCAGCAGTTCGGCGTCAAGGAGATCTTCATCGACGATCTGCGCGAGGAGTTCGCCCGCGACTTCGTCTTCCCGATGTTCCGCGCCAACGCCATCTACGAAGGCGAGTACCTGCTGGGCACCTCGATCGCCCGACCGCTGATCGCCAAGCGCCTGGTGGAGATCGCCAGGCAGACCGGGGCGGACACCATCAGCCACGGCGCCACCGGCAAGGGCAACGACCAGGTGCGCTTCGAGCTCGGCGCCTACGCGCTGTGGCCGGAGATCAAGATCATCGCGCCCTGGCGCGAGTGGGACCTGAATTCGCGCGAGAAGCTGCTGGCCTACGCCGCCGAGCACGGCATTCCGGTGGCCAAGAAGAAGGGTGGCGGCTCGCCCTATTCGATGGACGCCAACTCGCTGCACATCAGCTACGAGGGCGGCGGCCTGGAAGATCCGTGGTGGTGCCCGCCGGATGACATCTGGCGCTGGACGAAGAACCCGGAAGATGCGCCCGACCAGGCCGAGATCGTCACGATCGAATACGCCAAGGGCGATCCGGTCGCCATCAACGGCAAGCCGCTGACGCCGCACCACGTGCTGGCCACGCTCAACGAGCTCGGCGGCAAGCACGGCATCGGTCGCCTGGACATCGTCGAGAACCGCTATGTCGGCATGAAGAGCCGCGGCTGCTACGAGACGCCGGGCGGCACCATCCTGCTCAAGGCGCACCGCGCGATCGAGAGCCTGTGCCTGGACCGCGAGGTCGCGCACATGAAGGACGAGCTGATGCCGCGCTACGCCAGCCTGATCTACAACGGCTACTGGTGGAGCCCGGAGCGGCGGATGCTGCAGACGATGATCGACGCCTCGCAGGAACGCGTGAACGGCGAAGTGCGACTCAAGCTCTACAAGGGCGCCGTGTACAACGCGGGGCGGCGTTCGGCGGACAGCTTGTTCGACGCGGCGGTCGCCACCTTCGAGGACGATCGCGGGGCGTACAACCAGAAGGACGCGGAAGGCTTCATCCGCCTGAACGGCCTGCGGCTGCGCACCGGCGCCAGGCGCGACGAGCGCTGAGCGCCGCGGTCGGGGCGCAAGCCCCGACCCGCAATGACGCACGGCGTGCGCGGCGCTTCATCGCGCTCCGCGCTTTATGCACGTTGCGATCTGCACTCCACGGCGCGACGTGCGCCGGCGCTGCCTGCTGACATCGACCTGGGTTAAGGTCGCGGGCTCGCAACCCGACTCTTCTTCCGGACGCACGATGAACCCCTCCAACGACGTTCCGCCGATCAAGACCATCCGCGCCAACGGGCTGGAATTCGCCTATTTCGAGGTCGGCGAAGGGCCGCTGGTGATCCTGCTCCACGGCTTTCCGGATACCGCGCTGTGCTGGAAGGAAGTGGCGCCGCGACTGGCGGCAGCGGGCTTTCGCGCCGTCGCTCCGTTCCTGCGCGGCTATGCGCCCACGGACCTGGCGCCCGACGGGGATTACTCGCTGCCGACACTGTCGCGCGACCTGCTGGCGCTGATCGAACACTTCAACCCGGGCGAGAAGGCCTTTGTCGTCGGTCACGACTGGGGCGCGCCGATCACCCAGTTCGCGGCCAATCTGCGCCCCGACCGCTTCGAGAAGATCGTGCTGGCCGCCGTGCCGCACCTGCGCAAGTTCTTCCTGGCACCGACCCTCCGGCAGCTCGGGCGCTCGCACTACATCTTCAAGTTCCAGCTGCCCTGGTGGGCGGAAAGCCGGCTGCCGAAGAACGATTTCGAATGGGTGACGCAGAACCTGATCCGGCGCTGGTCGCCGGGCTGGGATTTCACGCCGGGCGAGATCGAGGCGATCAAGGGAAATTTCCGCGAGCCGGCCCGCCTCAAGGCCGCGCTGGCCTACTACCGCGGCTTGCGTGGTCTGCTGGTGGATCCGTCCGCGCTCAGGACCGCCTTCGCCGACGTGACCGTTCCCACGCGCATGATCTATGGCACCGAGGACGGCGCGATCGGCGCGGAGATGTTCCAGAAACTGCAGAAGCGTTTCCGCGGTGGCTACGACCTGTGCGAGGCGACCGGCCGCGGTCATTTCATGCAGTACGAGGACCCGGCGTGGTTCGCCGACCGCGTGGTGGAGTTCTTCAAGGAACCGGTCTGAGCGGATTGCGCCCGGCAACGGGTCCGTAATCGAGGCGGGCAGGGCGCCTATGGCAGCCCGCCCGGATGGAGTCAGCGCCGGGGCGGGCCGGAGCAGGCGGTCCGGCATTGGACCCCTCAAGGCCCCGCCGCCGGGGTGCAAGCCGACGACGCCCGCAGCTGAGGCAGTCGTCAAAAAAAAACCCGCGGCCCCCTTGAATCTCCGAATCGGACCATCAAGTATTGGCAGCCTTCGCGGGAGAGTGCTAACAGGAGAGGGGTACCGGAAGCCCGGAAACCCCTGTGCGGTTAGCGCGGCTTCCTGTGAATCAACCCCAAAGTGATTGAAAACAGGAGTAAAGGTATGGCTCTGCGTCCCCTGCACGATCGCGTGATCGTCAAGCGTCTGGAAGAAGAGAAGAAGACTGCCGGCGGCATCCTCATCCCCGACAGCGCCGCCGAAAAGCCGCTGCGCGCCGAAGTGGTCTCGGTTGGCCCGGGCAAGCGCTCGGACGACGGCAAGGTCCACGCCCTGGACGTCAAGAAGGGCGACAAGGTCCTGATCGGCAAGTACTCGGGCACCGAGGTCAAGGTCGACGGCGAGGACCTCGTGGTCCTGCGCGAAGACGACATCATGGCCGTGATCGCCTGATCCGGGATTTCTTCCCGATCCGGCTTTCCCGCTTTTCCAACATTCAGGGAGCCCGCGCCGCGTTACGGCATGGGCCTGGAAAGTAATAAAAGGAGTTTCACATGGCTGCAAAAGACGTGAAGTTTGGTGACGACGCGCGTTCGCGCATGGTGTTCGGCGTCAATGTGCTCGCCAACGCGGTCAAGGTCACGCTCGGTCCCAAGGGCCGCAACGTGGTGCTCGACAAGTCCTTCGGCGCCCCCACCGTCACCAAGGACGGTGTGTCGGTTGCCAAGGAAATCGAGCTGAAGGACAAGTTCGAGAACATGGGCGCCCAGCTGGTCAAGGAAGTCGCTTCCAAGACCTCCGACGCTGCCGGCGACGGCACCACCACGGCGACCGTGCTGGCCCAGGCGATCGTCAACGAAGGCCTCAAGGCGGTGACCGCGGGCGTCGACCCGATGGACATCAAGCGCGGCATCGACAAGGCCGCCGAGGCCGTGTCCGCCGAGCTCAAGCGGCTCAGCACCCCCTGCAAGGACCGCAAGGCCGTTGCGCAGGTCGGCACCGTTTCCGCCAACGCGGACGAGGCGATCGGCAAGATCATCGCCGACGCGATGGACAAGGTGGGCAAGGAAGGCGTCATCACCGTTGAGGAAGGCAAGGGCCTGGACAACGAGCTGGACGTGGTCGAAGGCATGCAGTTCGACCGTGGCTACCTCAGCCCGTACTTCATCAACAACGCGCAGAGCCAGACGGTCGAGCTGGAAAATCCGCTGATCCTGATCACCGAGAAGAAGATCTCCAACATCCGCGAGCTGCTGCCGGTGCTGGAAGGCGTGGCCAAGCAGGGCCGTCCGCTGCTGATCATCTCCGAGGACGTCGAAGGCGAGGCCCTGGCCACGCTGGTCGTCAACAACCTGCGCGGCATCCTGAAGGTTGCGGCCGTCAAGGCCCCGGGCTTCGGCGACCGTCGCAAGGAGCAGCTCAAGGACATCGCGATCCTGACCGGCGGCACGGTCATCGCCGATGACGTGGGCCTGTCGCTCGAGAAGACCGAACCCACGCACCTGGGCAACGCCAAGAAGGTGCAGATCGACAAGGAGAACACCACCATCGTCGACGGCGCCGGCGAGAAGAAGCTGATCGACGCGCGCATCGCCGAGATCCGCACGCAGATCGACGCGGCCACCAGCGACTACGACAAGGAAAAGCTGCACGAGCGCCTGGCCAAGCTGGCCGGCGGCGTGGCGGTGATCAAGGTCGGTGCGGCCACCGAAGTCGAGATGAAGGAAAAGAAGGCCCGCGTGGAAGACGCCCTGCACGCCACCCGTGCGGCCGTCGAGGAAGGCATCGTGGCCGGCGGCGGTGTGGCGCTGGTGCGTGCGTCCAAGGCGCTCGACAAGCTCAAGGCGGTCAACGCCGACCAGCAGATCGGCATCAACATCCTCAAGCGCGCCATCCAGGAGCCGCTGCGTCAGATCGTCAAGAACGCCGGTGACGAGCCGAGCGTGGTGCTCAACAAGGTGGGCGAGGGCAAGGACTCGTACGGCTACAACGCCGCCACCGGCGAGTACGGCGACATGATCGACTTCGGCATCATCGACCCGACCAAGGTGACCCGCCTGGCGCTGCAGAACGCGGCCTCCGTGGCCGGCCTGCTGCTGACGACCGAGGCGATGATCGCCGACGCGCCGTCGAAGGACGGCGGTGGGGGCTTCCCGGGCGGCACGCCGATGGACGGCGGCGGCGGAATGGGCGTTGGTGCGGGCATGAACTTCTAAGTTCGGCCCCGGCCGGGCCGCGTTTTCATCGCGCGGCCGCATCAAGCCACACGCAGCACGATCAGGGCGCCTCCGGGCGCCCTGATTTTTTTGGGCCGGGCAGCTCGGGGACAACGTCCTGCGGGATCCGGGCCGCGGCGTGCCTCGCATCGAATGCGACGCGAGACGCGCGTGCATCCCGCACGCCGGACGGCGCGCGCTTCGCCCGGTTGCGCTCGCACAAACGCTGCGCGAATCCTGTGCAAACCGGGCACGAACGCCGTGGTGCTCGTGGGCACAGGCTAGCCCGCATTTCTCACAGGTCGCCGGAGAATCCGTTTCAATCTACTGAATCTGAGTGCGATGTTTGGGCTGCGCGCCGGAAACAGAGTGTCGCCTGGATTCTC
>CAMLNE010000266.1 GCA_946481265.1 uncultured Panacagrimonas sp.
AGGCCTGCGTGGTGTCGGCGACGCTCCAGGCCTGGAACATGTTGCCGCCGGTGACCGCGAACGTGAGCATCGCGACGCAGAAGAAGGCGCCCGCGAGCTTGCCCAGCGCGCCCCACACCGGACCCATCGCGCCCAGCCCGCGCCGGCACACGTACATGGTGCCGCCGTGCGGATCCTCCGGGTTGCTAACGTCGCGATAGAGCATCGAGAGCGTCACCTCGGTGCTCTTGAGGGCCATGCCGACCACGCCGACCACCCACATCCAGAAGATGGCGCCGGGCCCGCCGAACTCGACCGCGATGGCGACGCCGGCGATGTTGCCCAGTCCCACGGTTCCGGACAGTGCGGCGGAAAGCGCCTGGAAGTGGGTCAGCGCGCCGGCGCCTTCATGTGTGTCGATGCCGCGACCCGCGAGCAGCGCGACGCCGTGGGTCATCGAGCGGTATTGCGAAAAGCCGCTCCACAGCGTGAACAGCACCCCCGTGCCGAGCAACGCCACCAGCATCGGCACGGACAGCATGACCGCATTGATCTGCTCGAGTAACGCGAAGAAGGAACTCATCAGTCCAGGTTCGGGTGTGTCCGATCAGCCGGCGATGATCGCCAGGCCGCTGTGTCGGCGCGAATAGAGGAAATACACGGCCATGCCCAGGCCGAACCAGATCGTGAACGCGATCCAGGTCGCGGAGGGAAGGCTGACCATCAGCCAGCCGCAGAACGCCATGCCCAGCATGGGAACCAGCGGCGAGAAGGGGACGCGAAAGGGTCGCGCCAGTTCCGGGCGTGTGCGCCGCATGATCATGACGCTGGCGCAGACCAGGAAGAACGCGCCGAGCGTCCCCAGGTTCACCAGTTCGGCCACCCGTCCGATCGGAAAGAAGCCCGCCACCAGCGCGATGATCACGCCGCTGCACAGGATCAGCCGCACCGGCGTCTGCGTGCGCGGGTTCAGGCGGGCCATCGCCGCGGGCAGCAGGCCGTCGCGCGACATCGCCAGCACCACCCGCGTCAGGCCGTAATACAGCACCAGCATCACGGTGGTGATGCCGAAGATCGCGCCCGTGGCGACCGCGCCCTTGGCCCAGCTGACGCCCAGCCCGCTCATCGCCTCGGCCACCGGCGCCTTGAGGTCGATCTGCTGGTAGGGGACGACGCCGGTGAGGATCCCCGACACGACGATGTACAGCACGGTGCAGATGGCCAGCGACGCCAGGATGCCGATCGGCAGGTCGCGCTGCGGGCGTATGCACTCTTCGCCTGCCGTGGAGACCGCATCGAACCCGATGTAGGCGAAGAAGATCAGCGCGGCCGCGGTCGTCACCCCCATCAGGCCGTAGTGGCCATGGCCGTCGGCGTCGATCACGCGTTCAGGAATGAAGGGGGTCCAGTTTGCGACGTCGACGTGCTGTCCGGCGATCACGATGAAGGCCAGGATCGCGGCCAGCTTCACGAACACCATGGCGCTGTTGAAGCGCGCGGACTCCTTGACGCCCCAGGACAGCAGCGCGGCCAGGATCAGCACGATGAGCATGGCCGGGATGTTGACGATGCCGCCTTCGGCCGGCGCCGAGATGTATGCGGCGGGCAGGTGAACGCCGAAGAACGCATCGAGGATGCTGGACAGGTAGCCCGACCAGCCGATCGAGACGGTGGCCGTGGCCACCGCGTACTCCAGGATCAGCAGCCAGCCGATGATCCAGGCCGCGAATTCGCCGATGCCGGCGTAGGCATAGCCATAGGCGCTGCCGCAGCCGCCGACGGCGCTGGCCAGCTCGGCGTAACACAGCGCGGCGAAGCCGCAGGCCGTACCGGAAAGAATGAAGGAGAGCACGATCGCGGGACCGGCATGCTCGGCCGCGGCCACGCCGCTGAGCACGAAGATGCCGGTGCCGATGATGCAGCCGATGCCAAGCAGGGTGAGGTCGAAGGCCGTCAGGCAGCGCTTGAGGCCGGTATTCGCGTTGACCGCGACCGGCTTGGTTCGCATCAGGCTCATCTGGGCTCCGTGGACTGGTCGTCCCATTGATGTTCGCGCCGCGGTGGGAGCGGTCCGCGCCGCGCCGGTCATGGTCCGGGATCAGACTCGATTCGATAAGTATGCCGTCTGGCGATCCGAAGGTCGCGGCTCGTGCGCAGCTTGTCCGGCGCGACGGTGGGAGCGGACGACGTGGCGCGGACCAGGCCCGGGGCTGCTCCCTGCGATCGGAAGCGAATGTCCCGGGCCGTGAGCCAGGCTGCGGACGACTCAGCGCTCGAGGATCGCCGTGATGCCCAGGCCCCCCGCGGCGCAGATCGAGACCAGGCCGCGACCGCCGTTGTGCTCGTCGATGATCTTGGCCAGCGTGGCCAGGATGCGCGCGCCGGTGGCGGCGAAAGGGTGCCCCAGTGCAACCGAACCACCGCGGATGTTCAGGCGTGAGCGGTCGATGGTGCCGAGCACGCCGCGCAGGCCGAGCTGGTCCTTGCAGAAGCGCGGATCGTTCCAGGCCTTGAGGGTGCACAGCACCTGCGCGGCGAAGGCCTCGTGGATCTCGTAGAAGTCGAAGTCCTGCAGCCCGATGCCCGCCCGCGCAAGCATGCGCGGGACCGCGTAGGCCGGCGCCATCAGCAGGCCTTCCTTGCCGGTGGCGAAGTCCACCGCGGCGGTTTCCGCATGTTCGAGATAGGCCTGCGGCTGCAGTCCGCGCGCGGCGGCCCATTCCTCGCTGGCCAGCAGGATGGCCGAGGCACCGTCGGTGAGCGGGGTGGAATTGCCGGCGGTGAGCGTGCCATTGGCGCGGTCGTAGGCCGGCTTGAGCGAGGAGAGCCTCTCCAGGCTGGTGTCCGCGCGTAGATTGTTGTCCCGCTCCAGGCCACGGAACGGCAGCACGAGGTCGCTGTAGAACCCGGCGTCGTAGGCCGCGGCCGCCTTCATGTGGGAATCGAACGCCAGCTGGTCCTGCTCCTCCCGCGTGATGCCCCAGGTCTTGGCCATCACTTCGCAATGCTGGCCCATGCTCATGCGGGTGCGCGGCTCGGTCACCGCGGGCACCGCCGGCGCGAGCATGCTGGGACGGAACCGGGCAAGCGCCTTGAGCTTCTGCGCGCTGGTCTTGCCGCGATTCGCCTCGAGCAGGATCTTGCGCAGCTTCTCGTTGACGCCGATCGGTGCGTCCGAGGTGGTATCCGTGCCCCCCGCGATGCCGGCCTCGATCTGCCCGAGGGCGATCTTGTTGGCGATGTTCACGGCAGCCTGCAGGCCGGTGCCGCAGGCCATCTGCACGTCGTAGGCCGGCGTCTCTGGCGCTAGGCCGGAGGACAGGACCGATTCGCGGCACAGGTTGAAGTCGCGCGAATGCTTCAGCACCGCGCCCGCCGCCACTTCGCCGAGCCGTTCGCCGTGCAACTGGAACTTGTCGACCACGCCGCGCAGGGCGGCGGTGAGCATGTCGCGGTTCGAGGCTTCGGCGTAGGCGCCGTTGGAACGCGCGAACGGGATTCGGGCGCCGCCCAGAATGGCAACCCGCGTGATGGTCTGCTTCATGATCTGCTCCGCTGCGAAAGGGGATCGCAGGGGATTCTAGTCGCGGATTTTTGCGACTCATGCGGCCGCAGCGCCAAGTCTGGCCCGGCGGCTCCGGTGCCGGTGGCGCGAGCCCGGGCGCATGGCGGCGCTGAGTCGCCATGCGCCGCGGGATCGGGTGCTACTTCGGCGCCATGCGCAGGGCGCCGTCCAGGCGGATGGTCTCGCCGTTGAGCATGGTGTTCTCGATGATGGTCTGCACCAGGTGGGCGAACTCGCCCGGCCGGCCCAGGCGGGGCGGAAACGGCACGCTGCGACCCAGCGAGTCCTGCGCTTCCTTGGGCAGGGTGGCCAGCAGCGGCGTTTCGAACAGGCCCGGCGCGATGGTGCAGATGCGCACCCCGATGCGGGCGAACTCACGCGCGATCGGCAGCGTCATGCCGACCAGGCCGGCCTTGGACGCGGCGTAGGCCGACTGGCCGATCTGCCCGTCATAGGCCGCGATCGAGGCGGTGTTGATCATCACGCCGCGCTCGCCGTTCTCGTCGGGCTGCTGCTTGTTCATCTGCTCGGCGGCCAGGCGGATGACGTTGAAGCTGCCGATGAGATTGACGTTGACCACGCGGGAGAACATTTCCAGCGGCTGCGGGCCGTCCTTCCCGAGCACCTTGGCCGGCGTGCCGATGCCTGCGCAGTTGATCGCGCCGTGCAGGGCCCCGAACGAGGAGACCGCGAGCTGGACCGCGGCCCGGACCTCGTCCTCGTCGACCACGTTGACCTTGGCGAAACGCGCCTGGTCGCCGAGTTCGGCCACCAGTGCATGACCACCGACCTCGTTGAGGTCGGCGATGACCACGCGGCCGCCCAGGCTGGCCAGCAGCCGCGCCGTGGCGGCCCCCAGCCCCGAGGCGCCTCCGGTGACCAGGAAACTGCTCTTGTCGATCTTCATATGGGGATGTCGTGGGTTACTTGACGGTGATGGTGATCTTGTCCGAGCTCAGCGTCGGGTTGAACGACTGGTGCTTCCAGTCCGCGAAAACGAGCTGGAGGGTGTGCTTGCCGGGCTTGAGCGTCAGCGTGGCCTCGGTCTGGCCCTTGCCGTAGTGGATCACCTGGTCGCTGGCCGGCAGGGGCAGGGCAAGGTCGACGGTGGGCTCGTCCACCAGCAGGTGGTGATGGCCAGTGGCCTCGATCTGCGTGCCCGCGGGGGCGACGCCCATGCCCGACAGGCCGAACACGACGGTCACCGGGCTGGTCACGGTGGCATCGGCGGCGGGCGAGACGATGTACACCCTGGCGCCGGCGGGCGCGGGGGTGGGCAGGTTGAACTTCTCGGCCATGCGATTGCTGGCCTGTTGCCTGGCGGCCTCCTTGATCGCGGACATGGTGTCGTCCGCCGCCAGCGCCGGCAGGCTCACGAGGGCGAGGGACAACAGGATGGAAGGCAGCAGTCGAGATTGCATGGTCGGGCTCGTGGGAGGTGGAGGCAAAGGCCGAAGACGGATGGCGATGATAACGAGGGGGCGCCTTGGCTACACTTTGGCCCGCAAACCCTCCGCGCTCCTTGCATGAAAAAGCCCAAACCCGACGAAGTCCGGCCCACGCCCACTGAATCCACCGACGATTCCGTGATACCGGAGCAGGCCCGGCATTCGGCCATGAAGCTGCCCGAGGGCGTGCGGCCGCGGGTTTCCGGTGGCCCGCCGCGAGGCCCGGGCTGGGACCGCAATGCCTCCGGCCGCCCTCAGCGCGACGCTGCACGCCGGGCGGGCAAGTCGCGCAAGGTGCACTGAACGGTCCGTCGTCGCCGGCGGCCAGACCGGTCAGCTGCGCGCGGCGCGCAGTTCCCGGGCCCCGTTCGGCCCGCCCAGGATCAGCAGGTCCGCCGGGCGGTGGGCGAACAGGCCGACGGTCACGACGCCGGCGATCTGGTTGATGCGCGTCTCGAGTTCGATCGGCTTTTCGATGCGCAGGCCGTGCACGTCGAGAATGGGGTTGCCGTTGTCGGTGAGCACACCCGTGCGCAGCTCCGGTACGCCACCGAGCCGGACCAGTTCGCGCGCCACGTAGCTGCGCGCCATCGGGAGCACCTCGACCGGCAGCGGGAACTTGCCGAGGGCGGGCACCAGCTTGGACTCGTCGGCGATGCACACGAAGTTGCGCGAGGCGGCCGCGATGATCTTCTCGCGCGTCAGCGCTCCGCCGCCGCCCTTGATCAGCTGCAGGTGCCGGTTCGCCTCGTCCGCCCCGTCCACGTACAGCGACAGCGTGCCGGCATCATTGAGGTCCACGACCGGAATTCCCAGCGCCTCCAGGCGCGCGGTGGACTGCTCGGAGCTGGACACCGCCGCGGGGATGTCCGCCTTGTGCTGCGCCAGCAGATCGATGAAATGGTTCACGGTCGAACCGGTGCCGATCCCGATCGGCTCGCCAGGGAGCAGGTACTTGAGGGCTGCGCGTGCGG
>CAMLNE010000267.1 GCA_946481265.1 uncultured Panacagrimonas sp.
ACCGCTGCCGCGCCTGCACCTGGTCATCGCCAGCCGCACGCGCAACCACCTGCCGCTGGGCCGCCTGCGGGCGCAGGGCGAGCTGCGCGAGATCGCCGGCGCGGCGCTGGCGTTCTCGGTCGACGAGACGCGCGATTTCCTCTCGCTGGCCTGCCGTCGCCCGCTCGAGCCGGCGCAGGTCGCGGCCCTGCACGCGCGCACCGAGGGCTGGGCGGCGAGTCTGCAGCTGGCGTCGATCGCGATCGACAGCATGCCGGACGTGCACCGGTTCATGGACGGCTTCTCCGGCCAGACGCGCAACATCGGCGAGTTCCTGGGTGAAGAGGTGCTGCGACGCCAGCGGCCCGAACTGCAGGACTTTCTGCTCGACGTGTCGATCCTGCAGCGCTTCAACAGCGCGCTGGCGCAGCGCGTCACCGGGCATGCCGACGCGCGCGCGCTGATCGACGAGATCGAGTCGCGCAACCTGTTCGTCTACTCGCTGGACGATCGCCGCAGCTGGTATCGCTTCCACCACCTGTTCGTCGATTTCCTGCGCCGTCACCTGCAGGACCACGATCCGCAGCGCGTGCCGCGGCTGCATCGGCGCGCCGTGCAGGCGCTGGAGGCCGAAGGGCTGGCCGCGGAGGCGATCGAACACGCCTTTCTCGCCGGTGACCCGATGCGGGCCGGGCGCCTGCTCGACGCCGCCTGCGTCACCCTGTTCGCCACCGGCCAGGTCGCCACCCTGCAGCAGCAGGCGGCGCGCATCCCGCCCGGGCAGCGACGCCGCCTGCCGCGGCTGCAGCTCGAGCTGAGCTGGGACGACGGCATCCAGTGGCGGTTCGCCGATGCCGCCGCCACCTTGCAGAACGTCGCCGAAGCGCTGGCCGACGACGAGGCCGCCACCACGATGGCGCCGGCGGATCGCACGCTGCTGGAGAGCAAGCTGGTGCACCGCCAGATGATGGTGGAGCTGTTCAGCGACCGGCGTGCACAGGCGCTGGCACTGTGCGAGCGCTGGCGCGAATCGCACCGGGTGGACGACTTCTTCATGCAGGCCTCGGTCGGCAGCGCGATGATGCTGATCGCACGCGAACGCCACGACTGCGAGGCGGTGGCCGTCCGCGCCGAGGCGCTGCGCGCGCAATACCTGGCCGGCGGCGCGATCTACGGCACGATCTTCCACGACTCGGCGGCCGGCACCACGCTGTTCATGCGCGGCGAGATCGACGAGGCACAGGCGCTGCTGGGCCGTGCGCGGCAGACCGCGATCGAGCTGGCCGGTCCCGCGGCCAGCGTCACCGCGATGCCGACGGCCCTGCTCGCCGAGGTCTGCTACGAGCGCGGCGAGTTGTCACGCGCGCGCGACCTGCTCGCCGAGCACGCCAGTTCCTCGGCCGCGTTCGGCTTCGTCGACCAGACGATCGCGCGCTTCGTCACCGCCGCGCGCCTGAGCTTCGCGGCCGGGCAGCCCGACGATGCCGACAGCGCGCTGGAGGCCGGCCTGTTCATCGCGGCGGAGCACGGCTTCGAGCGCCTGCGGGCCCACCTGATCGCCGAGCGCATCCGGCAGATGGCCCTGTCGGAGCGCGGACGCGAGGTCGCCGCGCTGCTGCTGCGCCATCCGCTGCCAAGCTGGCCCGGTGCGCCGATGCCGGGCGAAGCGGCGGACAGCACGCAGGCGATGACCGCGCTGGCCTGGTGCCGCCTGAGCATCCTGCGCGGCGAGGCGGCGCGCACCCTGCCGGTGCTCAGGCGCTGGATCGCCGAGATGCGGCCGGGACGGGCGCTGCGCACCGCGCTGCGCATGCAGGTGTTGCTGGCGCATGCACACGCGGTCGCGGGCGACCCGAACGCGGCGCTGCGCAACCTGCGCGAGGCGCTGGGACTGCTGCCGCGCGGCGGCTTCGTGCGCAGCTTCCTGGACGAAGGACCGGTGGTGATCGAACTGCTGGAAGCGCTGCGCGTGGGGCTGCCGGATTCGGACGCGGCATTGCGCGGCGTGCTCGCCGACATCCTCGACCGCGCCGGCAGCCTGCGGCGCGTACCCGCGGCGCGCACACCCGAAGCGCCGGAAGAAAAACTGGCGCCGCGCGAACTCGAGATCCTGCGGCTGTCGGCGGCCGGCATGGCCACCTGTGACATCGCCCGCGCCGTCCAGCTCAGCGAGAACACGGTGAAGTGGTACTGGCAGCGCATCTTCGCCAAGCTCGGTGTCCACCGCCGTTTCGATGCCGTGACCATTGCGCGCGAGCGGCGCTGGATGGATTGACCCCGAAGCCCGCACGCGGGCCGCGGTGGTTTTCGCGACGGATGCGAGATCGGTCCCGGGCTGCTGCCCCCCACGCCCGGCCCTGCACCGGCCTGCCGATTCCCTGCATGGCGCCCGGTCGGCATCACCCCCTGTCGACGGCCGTTCGCGGTGCAGGCCGGGAGGGCGGCGCCCGCCGCCATTCTTTTGGGATGGTGTTGGCCAACCTGGCGGCGCCGTAAGGTCGTTCTTCAACCATCAACCATCAACCATCAGCCATGGGCTGCGGGCACATAGGGGCGTGCCGGGCCAGGGAGGACAAGGATGTTCGTGCGCAACGCGTGGTACAACGCCGGTTGGGATCACATGTTCACCCAGGGCAAGCGATCGATCGTCGCACGCCAGATGGCGGGCGAGCGCGTCGTGCTCTACCGCAAGCCGGACGGCCAGATCGCCGCGATGGAAGACCGCTGCCCGCATCGCCAGGCCGCGCTGTCGCTGGGCCAGAAGGAGGGCGACGGCCTGCGCTGCTTGTATCACGGCATGCGCTTCGGTGCCGACGGCAAGTGCAACGAGATCCCCGGCCAGGACACCATCCCCGAGCGCGCCTGCGTGCGCGTCTACCCGGTCGTCGAGAAGGACAACTGGGTGTGGGTCTGGATGGGTGACAAGGAGAAGGCGGACCCGAAGCTGATTCCGTTCGCGGTCGGCCCTTCCGATCCGGAATGGAACATCCGCACCTCGCAGATGCAGGTCGAGGCCAACTATCGCCTGGAGATCGCCAACCTCGCCGACCTCACCCACCTGGCCTGGACCCACCGCGACACGCTCGGCGCGCACGACCTGACCACGCGCCAGCAGTACACGCACATCAAGCCGAAGTTCACGATGTTCCCGAACGCGATGCGCACGCAGTACGTCGTGCGCAAGGTGCCGATCAATTCCTTCCTGTCCCACCTGTTCCCGGAAGGCACGCTGTTCGATCTGGACTTCGACGTCATGCACACCCTGCCCTGCACCTGGGTGCTGCACTTCAAGGCCTTCACCGCGGGCGACGCGACCGAAGGGCCGTCGAACGGGCAGCTGGTCGCCGACACCTGGACCTGCCAGGCGGTGACGCCGCGCAACGAACACTCGGTGGACTACTACTACTCCTGGGGCGCGGCGAAGCACTGCGACTTCCCCGGACTGTCCGACCTGCTGCGCGACGTGCTCAACGACGCCTTCACCGAGGATCGCCACGTGCTCGAGGCACAGCAGATCCGCTGGAACGAGAAGCCCGATCATCCGATGGTCGACATCATCCACGACGCCGGCCCGGGCAAGATGCTGTGGCTGCTGGACAAGACGCTGAAGGAAGAGGCCAAACAGGCGGCCGCCACGGTCAGCGCCTGAAGCGGGCCGGGGCGACGCGGCCCGCCCATTGAGGAAAACCCCCGGACCATGCCGTCCGGGGGTTGCGAAGACCGGCCTCCCGCTTGCGAACCGGTCCGTTCCTGTCGCGGCCCGGGCTGTGCGGCCGGAGATCGGCCCCAGCCGCTCAGCGCGGAGCGGCGAGACCGGCCATCAGGGCGTGAACGCCGGAACCCCTTCCGCGTAGCTGCGTGCCTTGTGCCAGTCCGGACCGAGCGACCCCTTGAGCATTCCCCAGTACAGGTCGGGCAGATAGGAGCGCTTGAGCCACCAGTAGCTGCGGCGTGGAATCCGCGGGTCGAGCGGGAAGCTCGGCGTCACCGCGCCGTCGTAGGCGAACTCCGCCAGCATGATGCGTCCGACCGAGGTGGTCAGCGGGCAGGCGGCGTAGCCGTCGTAGCTCGCCGTGGGCGCCTTGCCCTCCAGCACCGCGAGCAGGTTGGCGGCGACCACCGGGGCCTGCGCACGCACCGCCGCGGCGGTCTTGCTGTTCGGCGTCGTGCTGCAGTCGCCCAGGGCGAAGACGTTCGCGAACTGGGTATGGCGCAGCGTGTGCTTGTCGACCGTCACCCAGCCCGACTTGTCGGCCAGCGGACTGCTCTTGATGAAATCGGGCGCGGACTGCGGGGGAACGACGTGGAGCAGGTCGAAGGGCAGTTCTTCGCGGGCGGTCTGCCCGTTGACCGTCGTCTCGAACACCGCCCGCCTGGCGGGACCGTCGACGGCAACCAGGTTGTGGCCGAACTTCAAGGCGATGCCGTAGTTCGCGGCCACCGTGTCGAGCGCCTTGGCGTAGAACGGAACGCCGAAGATGGCGGCGCCCGGCAGCAGGAAGCTGACGTCCGCCTTCACACCGTTCCTGCGGAAGTGATCGGCCGCCATGTAGAGGATCTTCTGCGGCGCACCAGCGCACTTGATCGGCATCGTGGGCTGGGTGAAGAGCGCCTTCCCGCCCTTGAACCCGCGGATGCATTCCCAGGTGTAGGGCGCACTGTCCGGGCGGTAGTTGCTGGTGACGCCGTTCTGGCCGAGCGTCGCTTCCAGGCCCTCGATCTTCTTCCAGTCGATCTGAAGCCCGGCGGCGACGACCAGATGTCCATAGGTCACGCCAGCGCCATCCTCCAGCTCGACCCGGTTCGCGCCCGGCTCGAAGCGGGCCGCGCGACCCCGGATCCATTCGACCCCGTCGGGCAGGCAGCCCTGGGTTGGCCGCCGGGTCGATGCGATCTCGAATTGGCCGGCACCCACCAGCGTCCAGGCGGGCTGGTACCAGTGCACCTCCGAAGGCTCGATCACGCAGATGGCCAGCCGCGGGCTGCGCTTCCTGAGCAGGGCCGCGACGGTGTTCCCCGCCGCGCCGCCACCGACGATCACGACATCGAAATGGCGCGTCGCCGCGGCGCTTGCGGCAGGCTCGGGGCTCGTGGGAGACATCGTCATTGCACTCTCCTTGGGTTGACACTCGTGATTCACACCGGGGCTCGGGGGAGCCTCGTGCGCCGGCACGCGTCCTCTCACGAACCGTGCCGCGGCTGGCGTACTCCGCAGATCCTTGATGGAAAGGATCATTGTCCCTCACGGCCGCCTGCACGTCGCGGATCGGGCCGGGAGTAGACTGCCACTTGGCAGCGGTGGCAGTGGCCGCCTGCCGGAATCCTCGCCCGGCGCGGCGACCCACCGGAGATCCTTCGTGAGCAAGGCGCCCCTCGAGATCGACGCACTGATCTCCTATCTGGAGCACGAGGCCACCCCGGCCATCGTCCTGGATCCGGACTACAACATCCTGGCCGCGAATTCGGCCTACCAGTCGCACTTCGGCGCGACCCGCGGTTCGCACGTCGGGCAGAAGTGCTTCCGCGTCTCCCACGGCTATGGCGTGCCCTGCGACCAGGCCGGCGAACACTGCCCGATGAAACGGGCGGCGCAGACGCGCGCGGTCGATCGCATCATCCACATCCACCATACGCCGCGCGGTCCCGAGCACGTCGCGGTCGAGCTCAGGCCCATCCTCGACGAGGCCTCGCGCATCATCGCCTACGTCGAGCGGCTCTCCAGCGTCAGCACCGCCTCGGCGCAGCCCCGCGACGACGGCCTGGTCGGTCGGGCCGAATCCTTCAATGTCGCGATCGCCGCGCTGCAGCGCGCGGCGCCCTCGCAGATCCCGGTGCTCCTGCAGGGAGAGTCGGGAACGGGCAAGGAGTTGTTCGCCACCGCCCTGCACCGGGCCAGCCCACGCGCGCGCGGCCCCTTCGTCATCGTCGACTGCACCGGCCTGAGCGAGTCCCTGTTCGAAAGCGAGCTGTTCGGCCACGA
>CAMLNE010000268.1 GCA_946481265.1 uncultured Panacagrimonas sp.
GACAGCGCCACCACCACAACAGGGGTCCAGTACTTCAGGTAGTCCATGACGTCTCCTCGTCCCGCTGGCTTTGTCGGGCCTGCCTCTCTGCCGGAGGATCGGTCCCGTGAAGGGTTTTTTCTGGCGTGGTGCACAACCTTCCACGCCAAAAACGCATAATGAAATTACGCACAATAAACCTATGTGTCAATTGCTAGGATGGGGCGCCCGACGAATGGCAAGAAAGCCCGTGGAGCCTTTTATTTCATGAAGATGCGCGATCTCGAGCAGCGCACCGGCGTGCGCCGCGAAATGATCCATTTCTATTTCCGCAATGGCTTGCTGCCCGAGCCGGAACGGCCGAAGCCGAATGTCGCGGTCTATGGCGAGAAACATGTGCGCAGCATCCTGGCCATCCGCCGCCTGCAGGACGAACAGCGGCTGTCGATCCAGGAGATCAAGCAGTCGCTCGACGGTCATGCCGCCAAGGTGCCGGCCGATGCGATGGCCTACCGGCACCTGGACCAGCTCATGGCAGCCCGCCTCGGCGCCGACCACACGCTGGTTCCGCTGGCCTCGCTCACCCGGAGCTATCCGAAGGCCGAGGCCGACGCACGCACGCTCGCCGAGGTCGGCAGCATCGAGCTGGTCACGCGCCGCGGCAAGCGCTACCTGTCGCGCGTGGACGCCCGCATCGTTGCGATCTGGGGCGAGATGCGCAGAGCCGGATACACCGAGGAGACCGGCTTCTCCGCCGATGTCACCGCGCTCTACGTGGATCGCGCCAAGGACCTGGCCGCCGCCGAGATCGCGGCCTTCATGTCGCGGATCCCACCCTCGTTCCCGGCAAGGAAGGTGGAGCTGGCGGACTTCGCCCAGCTCGGGCTGAACCACATGATGGGCCTGTTCTCCCTGTTGAGGATGAAGGCTGTCGTCGAAGAGTTCCGCAAGACCGGACTCTGACAAAGGATAAGGAACATGCAGGACATCGATGGCATCGATCCCACCGGGATGGCGGAATGGTTCCGGCGTCGCGCCGCGCGCGCGCCGGAGCGCCCGGCGGTGAGCTTCCAGGGTCACACGTCCCGCTACGGCGAGATGCAGCAGCGCATCGAGCGCATGGCCGCCGCATTCGCCGCCGGTGGATTGCGCGCCGGTGAGCGCGTGGCCTGGCTGGGCCTCAACCATCCCGACATCCTGGTGGCGCTGTTCGCGGCCGCGCGGCTCGGGGCGATCCTGGTGCCGCTGAATTTCCGGCTGGCCGCGCGCGAGCTGCAGCAGATCATCGCGGACGCCGGTGCGCACAGCCTGGTGGTCGATGCGCAGCACCGCGCCCTGATCGAGCCGCTGCGCCCGCAGATGGACTGCCGTCGCTACCTGATCGCCGACCCGGCGCCGCAGGCCGGCTGGGAGAACCTGCCGACCCTGATGGACGCGGTGACGACGGTGCCCGACGCCGTCGACGGCGCGCCGGACGACGTGGTGATGCTCATCTACACCTCGGGCACGACCGGTCGTCCGAAGGGGGTGATGCTCACCAACCGCAACATCTGGACGAACAACCTGAGCTGGATCCTGAGCTCGGACTTCACCTCGCGCGATGTCAGCCTCAATGCCGCGCCGCTGTTCCATGTGGGTGGCCTGTGCGTGGTGCTGCTGCCCACCCTGATGTCGGGCGGCCACCTGGTGCTGCACGAATCCTTCGACGCGCTGCGTTTCATGCAGGACGTGCGGCGCTACCGGGTCAGCGTCGGCTTCCTGGTGCCCGCGATGATGCTGTTCATCAGCCAGCATGAGACGTTCGCGCAGGCCGAACTGTCGAGCCTGCGCCTGATCGTCGCCGGCGGTGCGCCGGTGCCCGAGCCGCTGCTGCGACGCTACGGCGAGCGCGATATCCCGGTCAGCCAGTGCTACGGCATGACCGAGGCGACCTCGGGCGTCACCTTCCTGGAGACCGAGCGGGCGCTGAGCAAGCTGGGCTCCTGCGGCCGTGCCGGCGTGCTTAACGAGGTGCGGCTGCTGGGCTTCGACGGCGAGCCCGTCACGCAGCCGAATGTGCCGGGCGAGATCTGCATGCGGGGCGGCAATGTCACGCCGGGCTACTGGAACCTGCCGGAGGTGACCGCGCAGTCGCGCAGTGCGGACGGCTGGTTCCGCAGTGGCGATGTCGCCTATTTCGACCAGGAGGGCTTCTACTTCATCTGCGATCGCGTCAAGGACATGATCATCAGCGGCGGGGAGAACGTCTATCCCGCCGAGGTCGAGAGCGCGATCTACGAGCACCCGGCGGTGGCCGAGGTCGCCGTGATCGGCTCGGCCGACGAGAAATGGGGCGAGCGCGTGGTGGCGGTCGTCGCGCTCAGGCCCGACGCGACGCTCGAGCTCGATGAACTGCGCGTCTTCCTCGACTCGCGCCTGGCCCGGTACAAGCTGCCGCGAGAACTGCATTGCATCGACCAGATGCCGCGCAATCCCAACGGGAAACTGGCCAAGATCGATCTGCGCCGCCGCTTCGGCGGCTGAGGCGCCGCGCAACCCGTCCTGCCGGCGTATGCGCCCGAAGCCTCAGCGGCCGTCCTGCCTTGCGCGGTGCCGCGCCAGTGCGCGCGAGAAGCTGCGGATCGTGCCGGGCACGAGCAGGCGATAGATCGCGCGCATCAGCCTCGCCGGAAACACGCGGCAGCGCTCCTCGAAGGCGACCCGCCCGCGCGGGTGATCCATGAACGAGGGGTAGGGGAACGGAAAGCGGTAGTGGCGACGGTCGCACCAGAATTCGATGGCGACGATGTGCTTCACATTCTTGAAGCCGTAGTGCGCGGGCGCCACCAGGCGCAGCGGTGCGCCATGCTCCAGGCCCAGCGGCGCGCCATCCAGCCGATCGGCCAGCATCACGTCCGCTGCCAGCAGATCGGCCAGCGGCAGGCAGCTGCAGTAGCCGTCCTCGCCGCGGAACACCACGAGGTCGGCGCCCGGCCGCGGGCGTGCCTGCGGTACCACCAGCCGTTCGTAGAATGCCGAGAAGGGCACGCCGCTCCAGCGCACGCCGCGCACCGACCAGGTCGTCACGCAGTGGAAGTCCGACTCCTGCGTGCTGCGCGGCAGCTCGTCGAACTGTTCCTCGACGGTCACGATCGACCCGACGTCGCCACGCACCTCGAAGGCGAGGTGGTCGGGATCCTGCGGAAACCGCGCCGCGAACCGGCCCAGGCCGAAGCGCGGGAAATGCGACAGCTCGACCTGGCCGGGTGGCAACGGGGCGGAGCCGGGGGTCATGGTCCGGCCTCCGGATCGCCGAAGCAGAGGTGTTCCCACATGCGCTCGTAGACACGGCCCGCGGTGACCTGGCGCGCGAGAACCTCGTCGGGCGTGAGCAGGGTGTGATCGCCGTCCTGGTGCATCTGCATCAGGCCGACTTCCACCCGTGCCGCCTCCTCGAGGAACCAGGACAGGGCAAGCGCCTCCACCGCGTTGGCGCCGACGACGACCGCGCCATTGGCGCGCATCACGATCGCCTTGTCCTGGCCCAGGCTCTGCGCCAGCTGGCCGGCAGCGGCATCGTCGCGCAGCAGGCGCGGGTTTTCCCACAGCGGCGGCTGCGGTGCGAAGTAGGCGCCGAAACCATGACGCGGGCGGGGTGTGCGACGCAGCAGGGCCAGCAGCCCGGTCTGCGCCGGCATGGTGCGGCAGATGGCGCCGACGTCACTGCGGCGGGCGTAGATCGCCTGGTGGACGCGGACTTCGCCGAGCACCCCGTCCGGCAGGGGCCCGTGGATCGGAACCACGGTGCCGTCCTCGCCCGGCAGGATCGTCCCCATCGGCTTGGCGGCGCAGACCAGCAGCGCGTCGGCGCTCAGGCGCAGGCTGCAGTGGCCGTAGGCATGGACAAGATGGCCGCGCGCCAGTGCACGCGCCATCATTCTCAGTTCGCGTTGCTGTTCGCGGGTCGGTTCGGCCATGGCTTCTGGTTCCGGCCAGGGCAGGCCGTCCGGCTGGGTGGAATCGCGGAGGAAGGATCCGCGGCTTGCGCAGCAGCGCAGATGAGCCCGCGGCGCGGACTCAGGTCTCGGCGTTGGCTGTCGTGTTGGGCGCCAGCCGCGAGATCGCGTGCTTGATCTTGACGAGCACCCGCACCAGGTCGGTCATCTCCTCGTTGCTCAGGTCCGCCAGGATCTGGCTGTTGAACTCGTTCTCCATCACCGTCATGCGCTTGATCAGCGTCTGCGCCGGCCTGGTGAGATAGACACGCTTGGCGCGCTTGTCGGCCGGATCCGGGCGGCGTTGCACCCAGCCACCGCTTTCGAGGCTCTCGATGACGTCACCGAGGCTGGCCTTGCCCACCTCGAGCACGTCGGCGAGCTGCGTCTGCATCATGCCGTCATGGCGCGACAGGTTGGCCATCACCCACCACTGGGCCCGCGTGATGCCCAACGGCTTCATGAACTGGTCGTAGGCGCTGCGCCGCATGCGCGACACGTCGTGGATCAGGAAGCCCAGACGGATTCCATTGCGCGAGGCATCGCTGTCCGCAAAGCCGAGACTGTCTTCGGAGCTTCCGTTGGAGGCCCGACCGCTGCCCAGCGGCAGATAGTCCGGGTTGCGTGAAGCTGCGATCGCCTTGGTGACTTTCGCCACATCGGCTGACTTGGTACGTCGTCTGGCCATTGCGCTCCTTGAGGAATGGGCTTTGCCGCGGCGGTTGTCGCGCAGGATCAAAGTGGTCGGATACCGACCATTCTAGCGCGGATGGAACGCTCCTGAACTGCCCGTTGGGGTAGGTCGAGCCCGCTCGGAAGGTACGCTCGACGGTGTTTTTCGCGTTGCCGTCCCGCCCTTGATGCCCCGAATAACAATTATGGTACCGTACCAATCCGGCCCGAAGGCCGGGATTGGATAGAGATAGATGCCAAGGCCCGAGCCGGTTTTCACGGCTGGTGTCAGTGGCGCACGTGAGGAGAAATGGAGCATGCGGGGCATCGACAAGGATCGGCCGTCGCCCGGGTGGATCGCGCAGCTGCGCGAACGCTTTCCCATCGAACGTGAAATCGACCGCGTGCTGACGCGCAAGATGGAGCGTCGCTCGGGGCCGGGATATTCGCCCGTGCCGCTGGGCGCGCTGGTCGAGGGCGTGCAGTCCCTGCTCCACGAGCAGCTCGGCGGAAACTTCGAGATCTCCAGGGCGCGCTGGCTGTCCGGCGGCGCCTCCAAGCTGCAGATGGCCTTCGAGCTCGACTGGGACCGTCCCGCCGTCGGTCGATCGCGCACGCCGATGGTGCTGCGCATGGAGCCGGCGGAGTCGATCGTCGAGACCAGCCGCCTGCGCGAATTCCAGCTCATCAAGGCGTTCGAGGGCACGGTCCCGGTGCCGCCGGTGTACTGGTGCGATGACGAAGGCCGGCATCTGCCGTATCCGGCGCTGATCTACGGTTTTGCCGAGGGCGTGACCCGGCCCTCGGCCGCGCAGGCCGGCGTCAGCGGTCTGGGCACGCAGCTGTCGCCCGACCTGCGCGCCCGCCTCGCCCCGCAGTTCGTCGACTACCTGGTAAAGATCCACACCTTCGACTACCGCAAGGCCGACCTCAGCGCCTTCGACATCCCGGCCGCCAACAGCACGCAATGCGCCGAGTGGGGCGTCAACTGGTGGGAGCGCGTCTGGGAGGAGGACAACGAGATCGACGAACCGCTGATGCGCCTGTGCGCCGCCTGGCTGCGTCGCAACATGCCGGTGCTGGACCGACCGGGAATCGTGCATGCGGACTACCGGGTCGGCAATTTCCTGTTCACCGAACACGATTCGCGCATCTCCGCGTGGCTGGACTGGGAGCTCGGCCGCATCGGCGACCGTCATCAGGATCTGGCCTGGACCACCAGCCGCGCCTTCGGTCACCTGGCCGAGGACGGCAAGACCTTCCTGACCTGCGGCCTGCTGCCGGAGTCCCAGTTCTTCGATGCCTACGAGAAGGCCTCCGGGCTC
>CAMLNE010000269.1 GCA_946481265.1 uncultured Panacagrimonas sp.
GACAGCGCCACCACCACAACAGGGGTCCAGTACTTCAGGTAGTCCATGACGTCTCTCCTGCCAGTCGCATCGCTGACGATTCATCTTCTTGGGATCCGTCGCGATGCTGGCGGACCTTGCCGGGCGTGTATCGCCCTGTTGCATGCGCCCCGGCTCAGGCCGCGGCGCGTTTCCCACCGGGTTCGGAGCCCCCGTCCTGCGTCGCGATCGGCCGGATGGTCGAGCCACCCGCGTGCTCGCGGAACAGCGCACGGCCGATGATGTGCTTCATCACCTCGATCGAACCACCGGCGATCTTGACGATGCGTGCATCCGCATAGGCCCGCGAAATGGGGTATTCCCACATGTAGCCCCAGCCACCGAACAGCTGCAGGCACTCGTCGACCACCTTGCAGTGCAGGTTCGACAGCCACATCTTGGCCATCGCCGCGTCCACTTCGGTCAGCTCGCCCTTCATGAACTGCTCGATGCAGGCATCGGTGAAGACGCGGCCGATCACGGCCTCGGTCTTCAGTTCGGCCAGCTTGAACTGTGTGTTCTGGAAATCCGCGATGGTCTTGCCGAAGGCCTTGCGCTGGGCGGTGTAGTCCACCGTCCACTCGATCACGGTCTCGGCGACGGTCGCCGAGCGGATGGTCTGCGCGAGGCGCTCCTGCGCGAGCTTGGTCATCATCAGCGAGAAGCCCTGGCCCTCTTCGCCGAGCATCGCACTGGCCGGGACGCGCAGGTTCTCGAAGAACAGCTCCGAGGTGTCCTGGCCCTTCATGCCGAGCTTTTCCAGATTCTTGCCGCGCACGAAGCCGGGCAGCTTGGTATCGATCAGGAACAGCGTGATGCCGCGCGCGCCCGGTGTGCTGTCGGTCTTGGTCGCCAGCACCAGCACGTCGCAGAGCTGCCCGTTGGAGATGAAGACTTTCTGGCCGCTGATGACGTAGTCGTCGCCGTCGCGCACGGCACGCGTCTTGATCGCCTTGAGGTCCGAGCCGGCGTGCGGCTCCGTCATGCCCAGGCTGCCGATGGCCTCGCCCGACACCATCTTGGGCAACCAGTACTTCTTCTGCTCCTCGGTGCCGAACGACTTGACGTAGGTGGACACCAGGTCGCAGTGGATCAGGAATCCAGGGCCGGTGAAGCCGCTGCGCGCCATCTCCTCGAACACCACGACGTCGAACAGGTAGTCCAGGCCCAGGCCGCCGTATTCCTCCGGAATCGTGCAGCACAGCATGCCGGCCTCGCCCGCCTTGAGCCAGACCTCGCGTGGAACGATGCCGTCCTCTTCCCACTGCTTGTGGAAAGGGGCGATCTCCTTCTCGATGAATTTGCGCACCGCGGAGCGGAACATCTCGTGCTCTTCACGGAACAGCCGACGCTCGAACATGTGCCGCTCCCAGTCGGAATGGGGATAATAGTAGGGTACCCTACTAGCTCTGTAAAGGCCTGCGCAGGCCCCGCTCGAGAAGCGCGGCCGCAAGAGTGGTTCCCGGCGCGCGGCCCGCCTTCACAAACTGCGTGAAATCAGCTCGCGCATGATTTCCGAGGTTCCACCATAGATGCGCTGCACGCGGGCATCCGCGAACAGCCGGCAGATCTCGTATTCGCGCATGAAGCCGTAGCCGCCATGCAACTGCAGGCAGGCGTCCACCACGCGGCCGTGCATCTCGGTGCACCACAGCTTGGCGGTCGAGGCGTGCAGCGCATCGAGCTGGCCCAGGACGTGACGCTCCAGGCATTGGTCGGCGAAGGCCCAGCCGACCAGCAGGTCGGCCTTCATATCGGCCAGCTTGTAGCGGGTATTCTGGAAATCCGCGACCGGCTGGCCGAAGGCCTTGCGGTTGCGCACGTAGTCGACGGTGATGTCGAAGGCACGCTGCGCGGAGGCCATCGACTGGTAGGCGATGATCAGGCGCTCCTGCGGAAGCTCGGTCATCAGCGTCGCGAAGCCCGCGCTCTCGACGCCCATGACGTTGCTGGCGGGAACCTCGACCTCGTCGAAGAACATCTCGGAGGTGTCCGACGACAGGTGACCCAGCTTGTGCAGGTTGCGACCGCGCCGGAAGCCCGGCCGGTCCGTCTCGACCAGGATCAGGCTCATGCCCTTCGACCCCGGTGCGTCCGAGGTGCGTGCGACCACGATCACCAGGTCGCAGTGCTGGCCGTTGCTGATGAAGGTCTTGGAGCCGCTGATGCGATAGACGTCGCCGTCGCGCACCGCGCGCGTCCGGATGCCCTGCAGGTCGCTGCCGGTGCCCGGCTCGGTCATCGCGATCGCGCAGACGGTCTGGCCGCTGGCCATGCGCGGCAGCCACTTGCGTCGCTGCTCCTCGCTGCCTGCATGCTGGATGTAGCCGCAGCAGACGTCGCTGTGCACGGAGAAATCCGTCATCGGACCGGCGTAGCCGGCGTAGGCGATCTCCTCCACCACGATGCAGTTGTGCTTGAAGTTTCCGCCGGCGCCGCCGTATTCCTCGGGCAGCTGCGGACACAGCAGGCCGGCCCGGCCGCCGGCATCCCAGAAGCTGCGATCGACGATGCCGGCCTCCTCCCAGCGCTCGAAATGCGGCGTGATTTCCGCCTTGACGAAGCCGCGCACGGCGTCGCGGAACATCTCGTGTTCTTCGGAATAGACGGAACGGGGCTTCAGCACGGCGACATCTCCTGGAGAAAGGAACAAGTGTGGATCGCAACCCTGGTGCATGGCGAGCCGGACCGCATCGCGTGTGGGTGCCTCATGCAGGAACGGCTTCGAGCGGCATCATCGCCTGCAGCTTCCCGAACAGTTCGAGCGCGCTGGTCGCCGCCAGCTCGGTGCCGATGCCGTGACCGCCGGCCTCGGATGAGGCGAAATACAGGCCCTTCAGCGGACTCACGACCGACGGCCGCTTCTCGTGCACCTGATCGACGGTCTGGCCGATGCCGATGATCGCGCCGGTCTCGCCGCACATGCCCTTGATCAGCGAGGGCGGGTCGACCCAGACCTTCTCGACCTTGCCCTGCGCCTCGGGATAGACCTCGTAGAAGGATCGCATCAGCGATTCGCGCCATTCGTCGATGTGCTCGCGGATGTCCTCGGGACAGGCGTGCAGCGAAGTGATCATCTGCTTGCCCGGTGGCGCGAGCTTCGCATCGAACTCGGTCGGCGAGCCGAAGCAGCCGCCGATCAGCCGCGGCACCTTGCCGGCCTTCATTTCGTCCGTGACCTTGCAGGGCGGCGACTGGTCGTCCGGGATGTAGATCACCACCTGCTTGTCGGTGACCTTCTCCGAGAGCAGCACGCGCAGCATCACGCCGTGGCAGGAGTAGGTCAGGTTCCGGATCCTTTCCACGTATGCCGGCGGGAAATGCTGCTCACCGACCAGGTCGGACACGGTCATCTTGAGGTCGGCATTGCTGATGATCACCGGCGCGCGGAACACCTCGCCGGCCTCGGTCCTGACGCCGACCGCAGCGCCGTTCTCCACGATGATGCGCTCGACCGGCGTGGCGGTCTTCACGACGCCGCCGAAGGTCTTGATCGCCTCGATGTAGGCCACGGGAACCGAATAGTTGCCGCCGGACGGGTAAGACGTGGCGCGGTTGGCCATCACGTCGCGGAACGCGCGGATGAACTCGGCGGCGCTGGCCACACTCGACGGCACGCAGAAATACTGCGAGACGAAGCTCTCGATGAGCGTGTTCGCCATCCGGTCCTTCGTGAAGCCCTGCACCCACTGTTCGACAGGCACGTACCAGAGCCGCGAAAGCGCCTCGTCGCCGAGGGTGAACACCGCGTGGAAGAGCCGCTTGAAGTTGTCGCGCTCCTCCTCCGAGGCCGCCTCGTACATCGACTGCTTCGAATACTTCTTCTGGACCTTGCCGATCTGGATGTACGAGGTGCCGTTGAGGTCGTTCCAGGGGATGGCGTCGGGCATGCCGACGCGGGTGCAGATCTCCTGCAGCGGGCCGACCTTGCCCAGGCAGTAGAAATGCCATCCCAGGTCCATCACGCAACCCGAGCGGTCATACGAGATGCAGCGCCCGCCGATGAGCTTGTTGCGCTCGAGCATCAGCACCTTCCAGCCGGCATGCGCGAGCAGGGCGCCGATGCCGCCACCCCCGATGCCGCTGCCGATGACGATCGCGTCGTACTGGGAGGTCATGTGTGTTCTCCGTAATGGGGATTGCCGCCGTGGCGGCGGCCCGCAGACACCGGGCCGGAGAAGACCCTAGGCGTCGCCGTCCGCGGGAAAAAGTCCGGGCCCGTCTACTTAGCCGCAACAACGTTCAGCACGACGGGAGGACACACCGCCAGGACGCAGGAAACAGGAGGACGCGCACCGGAACGGATCGCGTCATCGATCCGACGCTGCCGGGACCGATGCCCGGAACCGGCGACCACCCTGGGGCTAGGTCTTCGGCTCGAGGCGCCAGGCGCGCGTGAACAGCGTCACCAGCGATTCCACCGCGTGGCGGCGGCTGGCTGCACGCCGCGACGGCGTCGTCAGCACGTAGCGCCCGGCGCCCATCGCCAGGCCGCAGATCTGCGTGACGGCATCCGAAGGCGAGTCGATATCGATCTGTCCGCTGTCCTTGAGCTGCTGCAGGTACTGCACCAGCGGCTCCGACACCTCGCGCGAATCGTCCAGCATCGCGCGGCCCAGCTTCGGGAAGCGGCCGGCCTCGGCGATCACCATGCGCAGGACGGCAAGGTATTCGGGATGGGTGTAGCCGTCGTAGAGGCGGCTGATGATCTCGCGCAGGACGTCCTCGAGCGGCAGCCCGCGATCGACCATCGCACCGAGCCGCTCGCGAACCGACAGCTGCGCCCGTCGCGCGACCTCGACGAAGAGCTGTTCCTTGGTCTCGAAGTGGCGGTACAGCGTCAGCTTGGCGACCCCCGCTTCGCGCGCGATGCCTTCCATGCCGGCCGCCTCGAAGCCGCGGGCGATGAAGACCCGCAGCGCGGCGTCGAGGATGCGGCGACGGGCGGCATCGGCCTGGTCGCGGCGCGGCCGGCCGGGCGCACGTCTCTGCGGCCGGTCCGTCCCTGCAACCTGTCCTGCCCTGCGTTCCATGCCGCGGATGATGCGGCATCGCCGGATGCGAACGCCCCGCGACGAGTGTTATCGTATGGTTCCATATCATCACTTGGAACCAGGCCATGGCCCTCTTTTCCGCAGACGCACTCGCTGGCAAGCGCATCCTGGTCACCGGTGGCGGCACCGGCCTGGGCAAGGGCGTGGCCGGATTCCTGGCCGAGCACGGCGCCGAGGTCCACCTGTGGGGCCGCCGCCAGGAAGTGCTCGAGCAGGCGGCTGCCGAGATCAACACGAAGTGCGGAGCGACCCGCGCGCATGTCCAGTCGGTGGACATCCGCAAGGCCGAGGCGGTCGACGCCGCGATCGGCGAGATCTGGTCGCAGCACGGCCCGCTCACCGGCCTGATCAACAATGCGGCGGCCAACTTCATCGCGCCGACCAAGGACCTGAGCCCGCGCGGCTTCGAAGCCATCACCTCGACCGTGATGAACGGCGCCTTCTTCACCACCCAGGCCTGCGGCAAGCGCTGGATCGAGCAGGGCCTGAAGGGCTCGGTCGTCTCCACCCTGGTCACCTGGATCTGGACCGGCTCGGCCTTCGTCGTGCCCTCGGCAATGGCCAAGGCGGCGGTCAACGCGATGACCATGTCGCTGGCAGTGGAATGGGCCAAGTACGGCATCCGCATCAACGCCGTGGCGCCCGGGCCGTTCCCAACCGAGTACGCCTGGCAGATGCTCTCGCCCACCGATGATGCCAAGATCGGCGCCACCCAGGCGGACGAAGTGCCGATGGGACGTTACGGCGAGGTTCAGGAACTGGCCAATCTCATGATCCTGCTGCACGGCGACGGCGGCGATTACCTAACGGGCGAAACAATCTGCATCGATGGCGTTCATCACCTGGCCGCGCCTTCCACTTTCGCGGGAT
>CAMLNE010000270.1 GCA_946481265.1 uncultured Panacagrimonas sp.
AAGATCGCCGCCACCGTGCGCGACCCGCAGACGGCGCGCAGGCTGATGCCGACGTCGTACCCGATCGGGGCCAAGCGCATCTGCCTGGACACGGACTACTACCAGACCTACAACCGCGACAACGTCGAGCTCGTCGACCTCAACGCGGAACCGCTCGAGCAGATCACCGCGCACGGCGTGCGCACGAGCCGGCGCGAGATCCCGGCGGACGTCATCGTCTGCGCGACCGGCTTCGACGCCATGACCGGCGCGCTGCTGGCCATGGACATCCGCACCTCCGAAGGCCGCTCGCTGCGCCAGGCCTGGAGCGAAGGGCCGCGCAACTATCTGGGCCTGATGGTCGCCGGCTTCCCCAACCTGTTCACGGTCACCGGTCCGGGCAGCCCCTCGGTGCTCAGCAACATGCTGGTGTCGATCGAGCAGCACGTCGAGTGGATCGGCGATTGCCTCGAGCACCTGCGCGACAACGACCTGGCCACGATCGAGGCCGACGAGGCCGCGCAGGAGGCATGGGTGGATCACGTCCGCGAGGTCGCCAATACCACGCTCTATCCCAAGGCCGCATCCTGGTACATGGGCGCGAACGTCCCGGGCAAACCGCGCATCTTCATGCCCTACATCGGTGGCGTCGGGAACTATCGCAAGAAGTGCGAGGAGGTCGCCGCGAGTGGCTATGCCGGGTTCGTGCTGAAGCCGGCGCGTGAACTGGCGGGCGCCGCATGAGCACGACGGCAGAGGACCTGGCGCGGGTCGATCCCGACCTGCGCGCGGTGGTATCGCTGCTGCCCGACCTGTCGGGACTCTCCGATGCCTCGCTGCCGGCGGTGCGCGCCGCGATCGCCGGCGTGCCGGCGGTTCTGGGCACCGACGAGGCCGGGGTCGGCGTGCGCCGGGTCGAGATTCCCGGACGCAAGGGTGCACCGCCGGTGTCCGCGCTGCTCTACGAGCCGCCGGCGAATGTCGCGCCCGCGCGTCGCGCGGCCGTGCTCGACCTGCATGGCGGCGGCTATGTCGCCGGCACCGCGCAGCGCGAGGACGGCATGCTGCGCCTGCTGGCCGCGACGCTCGGCGTCGTCGGGCTGGCACCCGACTATCGACTGGCGCCGGAGCATCCCTACCCGGCCGCGATCGACGATTGCGCCGCGGCGCTGGCCTGGCTGCATGCGCAGGCCTCGGCGCTGTCGCTGGATCCGGCGCGCATCGCGGTGCGCGGTGTCAGCGCAGGCGGCGGACTGGCCACGGCCCTGGCGCTGCGCAATCGCGACGAGCGCGGACCCGCCATCGCGCAGCTGCAGCTGTTGTTCCCGATGCTCGACGATCGCACCGACGAGCATCCGTACAACGGTCGCCACGTGTGGACGCCCGCGGCCAACCGCTACGGCTGGGCCTGCCTGCTGGCCGGTCACGATCGGCGCACGCCCTCGCCCTACGCGGTTCCGGGGCGCGCACCGGACGTGTCGGGCCTGCCGCCCACCTTCCTGGGCCTGGGTGCCCTGGACCTGTTCGCGCGCGAGAACCTTCAGTTCGGCGCACGGCTGATCGATGCCGGCGTGGCGCTGGAGATGCACGTCTATCCCGGCGCCTACCACGCCTTCAACCTGGTCGCGGACGCGCGCTGCGCCAAGGCCCTGCTGCACGACGAGACCGCGGCCCTGCGCCGCGCGCTGTGCGAATGAACCGCACCTAGAACCGGAAAGGAACAACGAACCATGCAAGCCTGGATGGTGGTCAAGCCGAGCGCAGCGCTCGAATCCTTCGAACTGCCCACGCCCGAACCGCAGGGCACGGAAGTCCTGATCGAGGTCACGCACTGCGGCGTCTGCCACTCCGACCTTCACTTCTGGAAGGGCGAATACAACATGGGCGGCGGCAAGATCCTCAAGCTCGCCGATCGTGGCGTGGAACTGCCGCGCGCGCCCGGACATGAGATCGCCGGTCGCGTGGCGGCGCTCGGACCGGACGCCAGGGGCGTGAAGGTCGGCGACGTGCGCGTGGTCTATCCCTGGACCGGCTGCGGCGACTGCGCGGCCTGCAACGCGGGCGACGACAACCTGTGCCTGGCGCCGAAGGCGATCGGCGTGGTGCGCAACGGCGGTTTCGGCTCGCACGTGATCGTGCCGCACGCCCGTTTCCTGGCCGACCCCGGCAAGGTCGACCTCGCGCTGGCGGCGACCTACGCGTGCTCGGGACTGAGCGTCCACGCCGCCCTGAAGAAGCTGCCGCCGCTGGCGCCCGACCAGCCGGTGGTGCTGATCGGTGCCGGCGGCCTGGGCCTGCTCGCCATCGCCATGCTGCAGGCCTTCGGTCATCGCAACATCGTCTCGATCGATGTGGATGCCGACAAGCGCGCGGCGGCGATCGAGGCCGGTGCGACGCAGGCGATCGACGGCACCGCCGACGGGCTGGCGCAGCGCATCACCACCAGCTGCGGCGGTGGCGTGCCGGCGGTGCTCGATTTCGTGAACAACGACGCCACCGCGCGGGTCGCCCTGGAGGTCCTCGGCAAGGGCGGCACCCTGGTGATGGTCGGCGTGGCCGGCGGCGAGCTGCCGCTGTCGCTGGCCGGCATGATCTTCCGTGCACTCACCATCAAGGGCAGCAACACGGGCACGCCGGCGGACCTGCGCGCGGTGTTCGCGCTGGCCAACGAGGGCAGGCTCAAGCCCACGCCGGTTCGATGCTGCCCGGCCGACCAGGCCAACCAGGCACTGCTCGATCTCAAGTCCGGCCGCATCACGGGCCGTGCGGTCCTGGTGCGCTCCTGAGCCCGCTCCTTCGCCTTCGTTTCGCGCCCGCCCGCCCCTTCCCATGATCCCCGCATGAATCCGCCCGCAGAATCCGCCTACCCGATGCAGGGGCTCGTCGTCCTGGACCTGACGCAGATCTACAACGGTCCCTATGCGACGTACCTGATGGCGCTGGCGGGCGCCACGGTGCTCAAGGTCGAGCCGCCCGGTGGCGAGCCGCTGCGCCGCCGCGGCGTGGTCGGCGGTGCGGGCCTTCCCTTCGCGATGCTCAACGGCTGCAAGCAGGCGCTGGTCCTCGACCTCAAGAGCGAGGACGGCAAGCAGGCGCTGCGTGCACTGGCGCAAAGGGCCGATGTGCTGGTGGAAAACTTCGCGCCCGGCGTGATGGACAGGCTGGGCCTGGGCGAGGAGGTCCTGCGTGCGGCCAATCCGCGCCTGATCTACGCCTCGAGCTCGGGCTTTGGCCGCAACGGACCCTACGCGCACTACCCGGCGATGGACCTCACGGTGCAGGCCATGTCCGGCGCGATGCATGTCACCGGGTTTCCGGATCGACCACCGGTGAAATGCGGCCCGGCGATCGCCGACTTCTTCGCCGGCATCCATCTCTACGGCGCCATCGCGACCGCCCTGTACGAGCGCGAGCGCACCGGCGTGGCGCGCCGGCTCGAGGTGGCGATGCAGGACGCGGTGTACGCCTCGCTGTCCTCGAACCTGGGCATGCACTGGTACACCCAGGGCGCACCCGACTTCGCGCGCACCGGCAACCGCCACGGCGGCCTGGCCGAGAGCCCTTACAACGTCTATCGCACGGCCGACGGCTGGATCGCCCTGATCTGCGTCGGCGATGCGCACTGGCGCCAGCTGACGCAGGTGATGGAGCGCCCCGAACTCGCCACCGACCCGCGCTTTGCCTCGCTCAAGCTGCGCGTGGAGCACATGGACGAGGTCGACCGCCTCATCGGCGAGTGGACCGCCGCCTTCGAGACCCAGCCGCTGTTCGAGAAGCTCATCGCCGCCGCGGTCCCGAGCGCGCCCGTGCGCAATCTCGAAGAGGTGATGGAGGATCGGAACATGCACGAGCGGGGTGCGCTCACGCACCTCGATCACCCGGAGTTCGGTTCCATCGTCGTGCAGCGCTCCCCGCTGCAGTACGACGGCGTGCCGCAGCGTCCACTCGAGCCGAGCCACCGGCTGGGCGCGGACACGCGCGAGGTGCTCGAGTCGTGGACCGACCTGCCCACCGAGACGATCGCGCGCATCGCCGCGACCTCGTCACCCGTCACCGCTGGAAACGCATCCGCCGGTCCACCCACGCAAGCATCCAGTCCCCGTAACGAGACGGGCGCCAACACCAGAAGCTGAGGAGACGCACATGTCCGCAAACAAGCCCCACCACGACACGATCATCATCGGAGCCGGCTTCGGCGGCATCCGCGCGCTGCACGAATGCCGGAAGCTCGGCCTTTCGGCCCACGTGTACGAGGCCGGCACCGATGTCGGCGGCACCTGGTACTGGAACCGCTACCCCGGCGCCCGCACGGACTCCGAGTCCTGGTGCTACTGCTACCGGTTCGACGAGGAACTCCTGCAGACCTGGGACTGGAAGGAGCGCATGCCCGGCTGGAAGGAGGTGCTGGCCTACCTGCGGCACGTGGTCGACAAGCACGACATGCGCCGTGACATCGACTTCCAGACGCGGATCCGCAGCGCCCACTTCGACGAGACCACGCAGCTCTGGACGGTGACGCCGGAGAAGGGTGAAGCCCGCAGCTGCCGCTACCTGATCTCGGCCGCCGGCGTGCTGACGGTGCCGTACCGGCCGAAGATCCCGGGCATCGATTCGTTCAAGGGTGACATCTACCAGTCGACGAACTGGCCGCGCGACAACCCGAAGCTCGCCGGCAAGCGCGTTGCCCTCATCGGCACGGGGGCCACCGGCGTGCAGATCATCCCGGTCGTCGCCCAGGTCGCGAAGTCGCTCACCGTGTTCCAGCGCACGCCCAACTACGTGATGCCGGGACGCAACCACGCGCTCGAGGACGAGCAGCGCGCCGACATCCGGGCGAACTACGACAAGTTCTGGGACTGGACGCAGACGCAGCCCTTCGCGTTTCCGATGGAGCCGCTGACCCGCATGTTCGACGAGCACACGCCCGAGCAGCAGCAGCGCATCTTCGACGCGGCCTGGGAGACGGGCGGCTTCCGCTTCATCTTCGAATCCTTCGCCGACATGCTGGTCAATCCGCGCTGCAACGAGGCGGCGGCGGAATACATCCGCAACAAGATCCGCACGATCGTGAAGGACCCGAAGACGGCCGAGATCCTGTGCCCGCATTACCAGCTCGGCCTGAAGCGCCCGCCGCTGGGACACTTCTACTACGAGGCCTTCAACCGGCCCAATGTCGATCTGGTGGACGTCAAGACCACGCCGATCGAGCGCATCACCGAGAAGGGCCTGGTCGTCGACGGCAAGGAGTACGAGGTCGACGTCATCATCTTCGCGACCGGCTTCGACGCCGCCACGGGCGCGCTCACCGCGATCGACCTGCGCGGCCGCAAGGGGCGCCTGATGAAGGATGAATGGAAGGACGGTGCCAGGACCCACCTGGGCATCACGGTCGACGGTTTCCCCAATCTGTTCGTCATCTCCGGCCCGCAGACGCCTTTCGCCAACATTCCGATCGTCATCGACAACGCGGTCAACTGGATCTCGGCGATGCTGCAGAAGATGCGGGCCGAGGGCATGGCGACGATGGAACCCACGCCGGAGGCGACCGAAGGCTGGCTGCGCCACGTCGAGAATCTCTACGCCAGGACCGTCATGGACAAGGGCGATCCGTCGATCCACAACTGGATGACCGGAAGCAACATCCCCGGCAAGGCGCGGACCATCATGTTCTATTTCGGCGGTGCCGGCGCCTATTTCCAGGAGCTCGACGAGAACATCGAGATGGGCTTCCCCGGCTTCGAGTTCTCGAAGTCGGCGAGCCCGGCCCAGAGCGCGCCGGTCAGTTCCTGAGCGCGCCGGTCAGCGACGTCACCGCATTCCCAACCCGAGGAGCAGAAGCAATGGCGAAAGCAGAGAAGAACGCGTTGTACGACATGGGATCGAAGATCGCCGGTCGCCTGGCGGCGAACCCCGGCATGGACCTGGACAGCCTGCGGCTGCTG